>JAJTHA010000165.1 GCA_021299565.1 Candidatus Caenarcanales bacterium | reverse complement strand
TTTTTATGATTGAGTATCATAATAGATTCTTCTTTACTTTTGCCTGAGCTCTCAATATGTTCTTTTATGAGTCTTTCTGTATCAAGCAAACTGTAAGTATTACCCTCCATTTTTGATGATTTCCAGCAAAGCTCAATAATAATCCTCTCAAGCTCTCTTTTACGTATCCCTTTATCTATCTTTCTTGCAAGAAATCTTTTGTGCAAAAGTTCAAACTCAAGTTTTTCTTTATCTGTAAAAATATCAGCCAAATTATCAAAAATTTCAAAATTGAAATTTTCAAGTATGCTTCTATCGTCAGACTCTACACTAAAATATTCGCCAAAATTAATCTCTCGAAAGATACTATATCTTGTCGAAATCTTGTATTGAGTTGCCCTTGCTTTGCCGGTTCTTGCAATAAAACCAAGTTCAAGCAATTCTTTTAGATCTCTGTTAATGGTGACTTTACTGTCATCAAAACCTTTTGTTTTGACATAGTCCCAAAGCTCATCTATTGCATAACTTGAACGTTCTAAACGCTTTAGTATCAATTCTTGACGTCTATTTAGCACTAAATCTGCCATAAATAAATCGTATCATTTTTTGCCAAGAATCGTATCATTTTTGATAGGATTCTCGACTTTATTCAAAATCCACAAAACTAAGGCTTGCACTCAGATATTTAAAGCATGAAATATAGTTTAAAGTCATCGCGAGCCTCCGAAGGAGGCGTGGCGATCCAGCTACCTGCTGCATCGTGGACTGCCACGCCGCTATCGCGGCTCGCAGTGACATTTGTGTGATTGATTTAGATCAGAATTATTAGTCTATTAATTGAAGCCCTTGCCTTTAACCTTATAAACGAACAATAGCACTTCCGCAACAGCACGATAAAGATCAGGGGGAATTTGCTGATTGACTCTCACCAATCTAAACAAAGCACGAGAGAGTGGGATATTCTCAACGACAGGGATTCCATAAGCTTCAGCAATAGCTATAATCTGCTCAGCGAGTAGATCAGCGCCTTTTGCGATGACCTTTGGTGCTTCATCCATATTTTCATCATATTGAACAGCAAGTGCAACATGTGTTGGATTTTTGACCACGAAATCAGCTTCAGGTACTTTTGCCATACCACCACCTCCGCCGCCACGAGCGATTTCTCTTTGCTTTTGACGGCGTTTGGATTTGATCAAAGGATCACCTTCAGTGTCCTTATACTCGTCCTTCATCTCTTTAAAACTCATACGCTGTTCTTTCATAAATTTCCAACGTTGAAAAATATAATCAATAATAGACACTACAAACAACAGTAAAGTTGTCTTCCAAAAAAACTCCCACAAAATCGCAGAGACAACAAAAAACGAAGTGAGTTTATTATCAGCTTGTATCAAACCCAGTATCTGAGGCATATGCGCATCAACTACCGTCCAGGCGATATATCCAGTAACTAGAACTTTTATGAGACCTTTGACAAGTTCAAAAAGTGATTTGACATTGAACATGTTTTTGAGACCTTTAATGGGGTCTAGTTTTTCTAGTTTGAATTTCAGCGGCTCCATGGTGAACATCACTCCACCCAATTGCAAGACTTCCATCACCAAAGCAACACCAGCAAGTAAAACCATTGTCGGGACTATGATGAGAATCAAAACTCTCCAAGTATGATAATTGATAAACATACCACTTGTATCTTTGAAATTAGGAATATTACCCCACATCAAATAGCAAAGTTCTTTGATCAGCCTAAAAACCTGATTGCCAAAAACGAATAGCATGACGAAACCGATTATCATCACACTTAACTGAGTGAGATCTTTACTTTTGAAGACATTACCCTTTTTGCGTTGCTCTCTTAGCTTATGCTGGGTGGCTTCAAACTGTTTATCTTCGCTATCTTCATCGCCTGCCACTAGATAGTATTATGCTATGAATTTTGGGTTAAGGGAAGCTTAATGAAGCAAGCACTCGATTACTAAGTCTTGAAGGTATAGCTTAAAGTCACTGCGAGCTGCGAAGCAGCGTGGCAGTCCAGTTTAGATCTGGATCGCCACGATTTGCTGCGCAAATCTCGCGATGACCTAATAGTTATAGATTTGTCTTATGCAAAGTAATTACTTAATGAAAGTTTACTATCTTCGGGTCATCCCCATAAGGTTCATAATGGACCCCAGCAATATCAGCCAAAACCAGCCCATGATAACGCATGGAGACAACCGAACTTGCATATTTATGCATGAGATAAATCAACTCTTCAGGTTCAAAATCATTTGCATCCAAAATCTTTTCATCATCCCAAAGCAAATTCTCAGCGTGTTTTCTATCTTCTGGAGAAAATACTATGAAAGTAGTTTTCTCTTCTTCAAGCGCCATAAAGCCTCGAGGTATGACAAAAACAGATTCTTCTAAGTCAAGGTCAACAGCTTTCATCTCTTTGATGTTATAAACAAGATCTTTTTCAACGCTATGAGGGATTTTCCATTTAAGCAAAAACTCCGCAGAATAATTGTCTCTAACAGAAACTTCGTCTGCAGTTTTGTAAGCAATATAAGTCAGAAATAATGAAATCGGGTTTTTGAGTGGACCGATGCCATTTGCTTTCATGATGATTTTTATTTTCATGAATTTTGCAATTAAAATTACAGCGGCGTAATAAAAACAAGAAAAAAAAGAACTTTTGTCTTGAAACAATCCACCAATAGCAACTAGTTCTTTGTTTCTTGACAAAATATCCAGATGTTCCTTTAGAGAATTTTTTTTGGAGAGTTTGTCAAAGCTGTGATCGGGATATAATTTGATGACTTCGCGATAGAGAATTTCATCTCCGTAGTTTTTAAAATTGAGATAGCCAAAAATTATCATTGTTTTAATATTATATAAATTAATTAGGCACATAAGGATTGAAGTTAAAATTTAAAGTCATTGCGAGCCTCACGAAGTGAGGCGTGGCAATCCAGTTCACCTGGTGCATCGTGGACTGCCACGCCGCTTTGCGGCTCGCAGTGACTCAACAGTGACTCGTATAATTATTATTTAAGTAACGATTAGTGCTATATAATTGTAGCCATATGACCACGACCGACTCCAAAAAAAGAGTATTTTGTATTATCGCCCACATCGACCACGGCAAGTCAACTCTAGCCGATAGACTACTAGAAGCGACTGGCACAATTTCTGCTCGCGAAATGCAAGCGCAAATTTTGGACAGTATGGATATAGAACGCGAGCGCGGTATTACCATCAAACTCAATATGGCTCGCATGAACTACAAAGGCTACATACTTAATCTCATAGATACTCCCGGGCACGTAGATTTCACTTATGAAGTTTCAAGATCACTTGCAGCTTGCGAAGGGGCTTTATTGGTAGTAGATGCCACTCAAGGAGTCGAAGCTCAAACACTAGCTAACGTCTATTTAGCACTAGAACACGATTTAGAAATCATTCCTGTTCTCAATAAAGTCGACTTACCAAGCGCAGATGTTACGAGAGTCAAACAAGAAATAGAAGAAGTTATTGGTTTAGATTGCAGTAACGCACTAGAGATCAGTGCAAAGACTGGCTTAAACATAGATTTATTACTAGATGCAATTATCGAAAGAATTCCACCGGCTCCTTCAGATACCAGCAAACCCTTTAAGGCATTAGTTTTTGACAGTTATTACGACTCATATTTGGGGATAGTTGCTTACGCAAGAGTCATGGAAGGACAAGTCTCAAGACTAGATCAAATACGCTTCATGCAGGCAAACAAAGAATATCAAGTCATAGAATGCGGCTACCGTACTCCAAACAAAAAAGAATCAGAGACTATAGTTGCTGGTGATGTTGCATATATCGCGTGTTCTATTAAAGAAATCCAAAACATAGTCGGCGACACTATCACCAAAGTTGATAATCCCGCAAAAGAAGCTATTGCAGGTTATAAAGCTGCGATGCCAGTAGTTTTTTGTGGAATGTTTCCGGTGGATGCAAGCGAATATGAAGATCTTAAAGAAGCCTTATCTAAGCTCAAACTCAATGACACTTCTATTAGCTATGATCTAGAAACCTCTCAAGCATTAGGTTCTGGCTTCAGGTGTGGTTTCTTGGGAATGCTTCACATGGAAGTTATTCAAGAAAGACTAGAAAGAGAATATAATCTCAATTTGATTATCACAGCTCCAAGTGTTGCATATAAAGTACACAAAAATAGCAAGGAGATAATCGTCGTAGACAATCCTAGTAATTTACCAGATCCAAATTATATTGATTTTATTGAAGAGCCTTACGTA
>JAJTHA010000035.1 GCA_021299565.1 Candidatus Caenarcanales bacterium | reverse complement strand
TCATACAAAAGCTTCAAAGATAATAGCCAGATCATTAAAGTTCTAAGAAAACTATACTATATAAACCGTAAAGATATTGTACAAATGGTGGAAACTATGAGACCATAAATCACGACAACAGAGTTGTTAGTAAAAAAAGAATAATAACAGGAGAAAATTATGAAGAAATCAATTTTATTTGTTCTATCCCTAATCATTTTAGGAGCTTCATCAGTTCAAGCAACTGATCTAAGAGCTCTTAACGTACAAAACGCAAAAATGTACGGTGGTGAGGATAGCACTGAATTGAGAGTCAATTTTGATTGGTTCCGTGACCACAAAACTTTTGGTGGTGGAACAATCGATTCAAGACAACAAGAAATCAATTTCCCAAGAATTGACATCAGACAATCATGCACTACAAGCCCAATTCCTTTCAGAGTTGGTTTAAACACAGCTATCACTGGTGCAAGCAGTGAGTTAGAAGCTAATGACAATACTTTCTTTGAAAGATCAGCATTAGGTTTTAACAACTTAGGTCTAACTTTAGAAGCTGGCCTAGTTCAAGCAGACAAAGTAAACATTACTGGTTATATCAATCAGAATTTTGCTTTAGTTCACAACCAATTATTAGCTGACAACCAACTTAGACCAATCACTGGTTCTAACGCTTATGGTTTCCAAACTGGTGCACTTTATCAGTTTGATTTAGCTGATAGCTTAACTTGGTATGGTGATATCGGATATAGATTCGATGTGCCAGAAAGAGGCGAAGTTGAGAACTCTGTTGTATATTACAACGAAGCAGTTCTTGCGCTTGGTTCAGATGATAACTTTGGTTTATCAGTTGGTCTTCTTGGTAACTCTGTTTACAACAACAGCGTAGGAACTGATCTAAGATTAGTACCTGGCTTAATTGTTAAAGTAGGCGAAGGACAACTTAGAGCTGGTATGCCAATCGGTTTAACTTCTGATACACCTGATCTTGGTGTTCAAGTTGGCTACTTCTCAATGTTCTAAACATTTAGAAATTAAAGTTCATTTAAAAACCCCGCTTTATACTTAATAAAGTGGGGTTTTTGATTTATACTGAAAATATACTATGACAAATATCACTTCAAGTACAGACTTAGAGCAGCTTACAACAGCAGTGCAAATGCAGGTACAGGGGTTCAACAAGTTAAAGCAAGAAATCCATAAAAAGATAATTGGTCAGGAAAGCTTTATTGAAAGATTATTACTGGGAATTATAGCCAGTGGTCACATACTTATCGAGGGCGTCCCTGGTTTAGCCAAAACAGAAACCGTAAAAGCTCTTGCCAAATGCATAGGATTAAATTTTCAAAGAATACAATTTACTCCAGATCTACTTCCAGCAGACTTAATTGGAACTCAAATCTATAAACCAAATACTAGTGAGTTTGAAACCAAGAAAGGACCACTTTTTTCGAATCTAATACTCGCTGATGAAATCAATAGAGCTCCTGCAAAAGTGCAATCGGCATTGCTGGAAGCCATGGCAGAAAAGCATATCACCATCGGCGAAACCACATATAATCTCGAGGAGCCTTTTATAGTGCTCGCTACGCAAAACCCTCTTGAACAGGAAGGCACCTATGCTTTGCCTGAAGCTCAAATGGATAGATTTTTGATGAAACTCAAAATCGATTATCCAAATAGACAAGAAGAAAAACAAATCATGAATCTGATGTCTATTAAACAGGAGATCAAACTCTCTCAAATAATTGGCAAAGATGAATTATTTAAAGCAAGAGAACTTGTCGATAAAATTTACCTAGATGAAAAAGTGCAGGATTATATTATCGATATAGTTTTTGCTACTAGAGGCAAAGAAAGCAAGAACGCTAATAAAAAAATCAAAGAGCTTGAAAATCTCATTGAATATGGTGCTTCACCAAGAGCTTCTATCGCATTAGCTTTGGCAGCCAAAACTCATGCTTTCTTACAAGGAAGAGCCTATGTAACCCCTCAAGACGTCAAGAACATTGGTTTTGATGTTTTGAGACAAAGAATTGTTTTAAGTTTTGAAGCCGAAGCTGAAGACAAAACAACTGATGATATTATTGCTGTGATTTTTGATTCTATCGAAGTTCCATAAATCAAATGATTAGTAAAGAGCTACTTGCACAAATCAAAAAACTACAAATCAAAACCGAGCATATGGCAAATGAGGTTTTGAGTGGGGATTACAAATCTGCTTTCAAAGGCAAGGGTTTGAATTTCGAATCGATTCGTGAGTACATGATTGGTGATGATATGAGGCTTCTAGACTGGAAGGTCACAGCACGCATGCAATCACCTTTTATCAGGGTCTACAAAGAAGAAAGACAATTGAATCTCATTTTGATTGTAGATCTTAGTGCTTCCAATGATTTTGGAACTCAGGCACTAAGCAAAAAAGAAATGATCATAGAACTTTCATCGGTGCTAGCAGCGCTTGCCATCAAAAACAACGATAAAGTAGGCTTGGCTCTAATCAGCGATCAAGTTGAAAAATTTATACCCTCTAAACAAGGTAAAGCCCATGTTTTTAGAATAATAAAAGAACTTTATACATTTAAACCCAAATCACCCAAAACCAATCTGAGAAACTGTTTGCAGAAGCTATGCAAATTGATACCAAATCATTCAGTGGTGTTTTTGGTTTCAGATTTCATTGATCACAACAATGACTACGATAAAGAACTGAAAATCTTGGCTCAAACTCAAGACCTGATCGCTATATCGGTAAGAGACCCGCGAGAATTTGACCTTCCTAATATCGGATATATGGAATTGGTTGATCCAGAAAGCAATAAAAAAACTCTTTTGAATCTGAATCGAAAATCCATCAGAGAAAATTTTGCGATTAAACAAAAACAACATCTGGAAAACACCAAAAATAAATTCAAAAAACTGGGAATTGATTTTTTAGAATTAGATACTGGCAAAGCTTATATCCAAAAACTTCTGGGATTGTTTATTAAAAGAGAGAGAAGGTCATGAATAATCAAAATGGATTGATTTTGAGTCATGATATTAATGAGATTCAAGATGGTCTTAGAGATGTAGTTGGATTTCAAACATTGCAAATACCGATATGGCTGCAAGTTTTGTTTTATATAATTATCATTTCAGCGATACTTTACTGGCTATATATCAAATTATGGGTTAATCGCAAACAAGCTTCAATCTCAATCTATGAATTGGTTTCAACTCGATTGAAAAAACTTGATTTAAGCTTAGAAAGCAAAAAGTTCTATCTTGAATACTCAGAATTAGTCAAAAAATATCTTGAGGAAAGACTAGG
>JAJTHA010000198.1 GCA_021299565.1 Candidatus Caenarcanales bacterium | reverse complement strand
GTCAGCAGCAGTCTTGGAGCGTTCATGATTATCATTTATTAGAACATCCACTGCAGCAAGCTATAGTGAGTGAGATTAAGCGTTTAATGCCGCAGCTAGAGTTTGATACAGCGATTGATGGTTGCGGTGTGCCAACTTTTTATATGCAGCTTAAAGATATGGCTTTGATGTTTAGAACTATGATTCAAGATTCTAGTTATCAAGAAATTATTGCAACTATGAATCGATATCCAATGCTTATTGCCGGCAAAAAATATTTTGATTCATTATTGATGGCTCAATATCCCTCTAAGTATTTAGCCAAGGGCGGAGCAGAGGGATTAATGCTATTTGCTGATTTGGATTTAGCTCAAGTTGTTGTTCTCAAAACTCTCGATGGTTCTCAGAGAGTCAAAGCAGCTTGCTCGCAAGCACTTATTGGGATTGAATTAGAAGGCATTGGTTTAGATCTCACAAATAGCAAAGGTGAGAAAATAGGATTTATCAAATCTAGTGTGGATAAGTCACTTCTGGATCTTTGAGTAGAACCCTCAGTGGCAAAATCATCTGCCTTGTTAAACTTTGAAGTGATTCGGTCTTGTGAATATCTTCAATTGAAGAAACCGCTTCAGCTCGTTTACGCTCGTCATTATGCAGTACTAGTCTATTGTATGAGAAGAACAGTAAGAATAAGTTTTCTAATTGTTTGCTCCATTGTTCTAGAATAGGTTTGATCCCGATTGCTTTCATCGCGAAGCTGATTCCAGGCACGACTCGCATGCGATACAGCATACCAAGAAATCCTATTCCCGCGACAAATAGATTTCTATAATCTTGTCTAGGATTGGCTTTCCACTTTTTATAAAATTCGTTGATATTGGCAGGAATTTCACCAGTCATATAAACGCACGCCATTAGACCATTTGCTAAATCAGTTAAGTAGTTAGAGGTTTTTTGTAATTTTTCGCTATTAAATATTTTCGCTATCAAATCAAGACCCATGCTGGAGCTGTTTAACATAGTCCCTCCTAAACCAGCCCAGAAGCTCATTAACTTACTTAGGATTTTGGACCTTACGTATAAATGATGATTCTCAGGTTCTTCTTCTCCTATGATTTTTGTTTTGCCGTTTTCATGAGGACATTCGTAACGAGCAGAAAAAAGAGCTTTGATATTACCCCAATAGTTTTTAGCAGAGCTTCTCAATAGATCATAAAATTTATCTCTATTGAAGTTATAACTTAAATCCTGAGCGAGATCCAGAAAGCTACCAAAAATCCTTTTGTTCATTATGCCTAGAGGTTTAAGTAAATAATTACTAAGCATGTATCCAACAAAACTTCTTACTTCTTCTTGTTTTTCTGCGAGCGATTCTGAGTTTGTACCGCCATCATAGGGAATTAGCCCCAGGGAGATTCTTCGAATATTCCAAAACATATTGGTGATTTTGCCAATGGTGTCATCAACGAACTCGACAAATCGAAGTGGTATTCCCCCAAATAAACTTTTATCTAATAAAGGTTTTGCTAATCCTAACCAAGGGGCCCAAAATGCATTCAAATTGTAAACAGATTTGCCAAGTGCAAAGGCTTCTATATTATGAACAGCATCTGAAGCGATATCATCTGGTTTTCTTAGTCCAAATCCAGGTCTGGCGTGAATAGAATATTGACAAAGCTGCCTAACTTTTTTGAGCATTTCGTCAATAAACTCGAGCGCATCAAAACCATCCTCGTTATCGGGTTTATCTTTTTTCAAGAAGCTAATTATTAACTTGCCGAGCATCGACCAAGTACCTATCCAAGCAAAACTATGGTCGAGTTGTATGTTTTGTATCAAAGGAATAGTTAGCGATTTTACAGGCGGGTCAGTAAATATCACTTCTTGCTTTTTTTGGCGTTCTTGCTTAATAGCAGGGCTAAGCTGCAGGCCAATGTTATTTGGGCTAGCCAGTATGGGGTTTATTTTTATCCTTTTTTCATATTACTTGTGTAATATCGCTTTACAATTGTAGCAGGGACTTAGACTTGTTTAGAAACTTCGTTTTGGCAAAACGGTAGCTTGAATTAGTCTATTTACAGGAATTCTTAAACTTTAAGGTCATTAACAATGCATGGATTTGCTACAATCATCAATCTGTATGCCAAAGCAAAAAACAAATAAAGCAGCAAAAAAACGCTTCAAATTAACCAGAACTGGAAAATTAATGTTCAAAAGATCTGGTATTAAGCACATAAATACTCATATGTCTTCTAGTCGTAAAAGAAAATTAAGAACGAATGAGGGCCAAGTTCCTGAAGAGCATATGGATAGAACAATGCAATTTTTCCCATATAAGAAATACGCAAAATAAATTTAGTTTAAAAGGTTTTAATCATGAGAGTCACAAGAGGTAACGTAAATAGAAAAAGACACAAAAAGGTCCTAAAAATCACTAAAGGATTTAAAGGTGGACGTGGTAATTTCTTCAGAGCTGCAATGCAAGCTATGATGCGTGCCCTAAAAAGAGCTTATACAGATCGTCGTCTTAAAAAACGCGACTTCAGAGGCTTGTGGATACAACGTATTAACGCAGCATCAAATGAACAAAACATTTCTTACAGCAAACTAATTGGTGCTTTGAAAAAATCAAATATTGCTTTGAATCGTAAAATGCTTGCAGAAATTGCTGCTAACGATCCTAATGCTTTTGCAAAAATCGTTGAAACAGCAAAAGTTGCAGTAGCTAAATAGTTCTTAAATTAACTTCTCTAATTCCAAAAGCGCAGTATATGTAGGCAAGATGTTTATTGTCTGGGCTTTTTCTTGGATTATATACTCAAGAGCCTGTTTGATATCAGGAATAACTTTGATTCTGCTGCTATCAACTCCGGCATATTTTAATCTAACAGCCATGTCATAGGCTCTATGACCCGAACATAAAAAGTTTTTGGCATTGGAGCTTTTTGCAAGGTAATCAAAACGTGCATCCCATAACCAGGAAATATCCTTGCCGTCAGCATAGTCATCGTTGATGATTATCAAATAATCTTCTACTGTAGTTTTGCAAAGGTGCTTGATGACTTCAGTGCAGCCTGTAGGATTTTTGATTAGAAAGATTTTGAGTTCTTTATTGTTGATTTTTTTGGTTTCTGATCTGCCAAAAATTGAATGGTAATTCTCTATCCCTTTTTTGATATTTTCAAGACTGATTCCTTGATAATAAGCTGCAGCTGCAGCTGCAGTTGCGTTGTAAATATTGTAGGTGCCAGGTAGTGCGATATCAACCAATATTTCTTTTTGATCAACAATGAATTTCACTTGAGAAATATCATCATGCGATTCGATAATCTCGCATATAAAATCTCCTTTGGTCTTGGTTTCAGATTTACCATCAAGATCTTCGAAATCTTTTTCAATCACTGAATAATAAAATATTTTTTCTGGTTTAGTCGTGAGGTGTTCCGGTATTTGAGAAACTCTTGCGTCGTTTGCATTAAGAATTAGCTGTAATTTTTGTTGATTGTCTTTGAGCGCATTGTCAATCCCAGTGCAGATGAGCTTTTGAGTGCTATCTAATTCACCAAAACGATCTAATTGGTCCCTGAAAATATTAGTAACAATTATACTTTTAGCTTTAATCTCTTTGCTTACTTTCACGAAAGCAGCTTCATCTACTTCAAGAGTATAGTTTTGGCTTTTGAGTAAACCGGAAATATCACTTGAATGTACTAATTCAGCAACGATTCCATAATATAAATTAGCACCCATATCGTTGCATATTAGATAAGGATTGTTGTTGGAGTTTTTTTGATCTTCAATGCAAATTTGTTTCAGCAAGCCAGTGGTAGTCGTTTTGCCATTAGTGCCAGTTATCATGTAAGCGTGTTTTGAGTTTTTGAGTTGCTTGGTAAAATTCTTCAATAGTTTAGGTTTGAGCGCAAGCGCTATTCTTCCTGGTAAAGCTGAAGCATTGCCAAGTCTGAGATTCTTGACCAAATAAGCTGATGATTTGGCTAAATTTATTGCAATTAAATCTAATATCATTTTTATTTATCCAGGTGGCCAGCTGAATTCTCTGCCTGCAAGTAAATGCATATGCAAATGGTCTACCGTTTGACCACCATTTTTGCCGGAATTGATAACTAATCGATAGCCGTTATCTAGTCTTTTCTCATGAATAATTTGTTTTGCGACCTCAAACATCGAGGCAATAATATCTAATTCACTGATTGAATAAGAATCAATATTTGCTTTTGAGAGTTTTGGAATAATCAAAATATGAGTTGGAGCTACTGGATTAATATCATTGATAGCAAATACTTTATCGTTTTCGAAAAGCTTTGGAGTGGGTATTTGACCGTCTCTAATTTTGCAAAAAATACTATCTTCTGGCATATTTCTATTGTAACAGTATTAGAAAATCATCTTCACTTAGTACGCTCACACCTAGTTCTTCTGCTTTTTTAAGTTTTGATCCAGCTTCATCTCCGCATAGCAAATAACTCGTTTGTTTGGAAACAGAAGATGATATTTTGCCTCCATTCTCTTTGATAATTGTCTCAAATTCAGACCTAGATTTAGAGAGAGTGCCAGTGATCACAAAACTTTTATCCTTGAATTTTTCACTAGTTATTCTTTTGATATTTTTGCTTATGGGTAGAGCAAGTATTTTGTGTTTAATTACTTTATAAAAATCACTTGCGAAAAACTCAGTTAAAGATTCTGTGATTTTGATTCCCAAGCCATCAATTTTGTTTAAATTGCTACATTGATGTTCAAGTACTTGAACTTCTAAGCTATTGAGATCAGGGAAATATTCTGCAATGCTCAGAGCGAGATTTTTACCAATATGTTTTATGCCGAGCGCAAAAAGCAATTTAGCAAAGTCTCTTGTTTTACTGGCTTCAATTGATTGAATTGCATTATTAGCAGATTTTTCTGCTTTTCTATCTAGCTCTAAAATATCTTCAATTTTTAATTCATATAGATCCAAGGCATTGCTAATTAGTTTTTTTTCTAGTAAGGCTGCTACCAGACTAGGTCCTACCCCAGATATAT
>JAJTHA010000007.1 GCA_021299565.1 Candidatus Caenarcanales bacterium | reverse complement strand
TATTAACTACAAGCTAATATATAAAATTTTAAATTTAGTAGGAATTATTATTGCCTTTATTTTAGGCATTGGCATCATTTACTTCATTACTAAGCGAATTCTAGCCAAAAGAAAAATATGGATTTATACCAAACAAATCACAAATGCTAGTTCTATTTCAGAGATCTCTTTGGCTATTAAAGAAATCAGTAATTTGAAATCAACAGCAATAAGTCAAGAACTACAAACCAGAATCAATGCATTTTTAGAAAAAACTGACAAATATAATTACGGACTTGCCGATAATTTAGCTTTAGAAGAGACTCGCAAAGCGGCTTTAGAATTGGATAAAGAACTTAAGAAGTTATGAATATAGAGTAGAAGTTCTAAAGCTTCATGGTGATTTTTAAGATAATCACATAGCATTATAAAGATTATTGCTATAAGATTGATAGAGATGGAAGGCCCAATACTCAAATTTCCAAATAAATTTTACTGGGGCACCGCTACCGCGGCATTTCAAATAGAAGGTCATCCTGAAGAATACTTGGGCAAACTTTCTGACTGGTCTGAGTGGATAGATATTCAAGGCAAGGTGCAAGAACCCAGCAATCGAGGTAGAGCAGTAGATCACTACGAGCATCTTCTCGAAGACATAGAGCTAATTAAAAATCTCAACTCCAATGCCTATCGCTTTAGTTTTAATTGGGCTAGATTGCATAGAGGACCAGGACAATTTGACGACAATACTCTTCAGTTTTACGTATCATTAATTGATCAACTGAAAGCCTCTAAGATAGAGCCTTTTGCAACTATTATTCATTTTGTTTTACCTAGTTGGCTAGCAAAAGAAGGTGGCTGGGAAAATCCAAAAACTGCTTATGAATTTGGTCAATTCACTAAATATCTAGCAAAACATTTTGCTCACAAAATCAAATTCTGGGTAACTCATAATGAGCCCAATATCTTTTTGAATTTTGGTTACGAATCTGGAATCTGGCCTCCTGGCTACTCAAACGAGTGGGGTAGATACTTCAAAGCCTATCAAGGATTGGTTTTAGCGCATCAGCTTGCTTATAGCACTATCAAAGAAACCAACTCTAATGCTCAAATAGGCTTTGCCCAAAATCTTTATTCATTTGAATCTTTTGATAGCCTAAGTGACAAAAGCAAAAAGAAATGGCAAGAAACTCATGCTTTACCAAACATCATGAGAAAACAACTTCACAACTATGCTTTTATAGAATCTTGTTTGGAATTAGATGCTTTGGATTTTCTTGGAGTAAATTATTACACAAGATTTTCCTATAAGCTTAACGCGCAAGCTAAAGATCCTGCAAACCCTCAAATTGACTCGTTTCTATGGGGCGAACTACAAGACTTAGCAAAACATTTTCCCGATCAAGTCAAAACTAATAGCCTTAATTGGGAGATTTATCCAGAAGGACTTCATAAAGTTCTTACTGAAAAGAAACTCAAAAATCTTCTTGAAAATAGACCAATTTATATCACTGAAAATGGTTATAGTCATGTGGAAAATGAACCAGGCTCATATGCAAAAACCAATATAAACCCTAATCAAGATTTCTCGAAAGATCTAGATGACAGCTATAGGTCAAAATTTATTAGAGATCATCTACTTTCTGTGCACAAAGCAATAAATGAAGGTGTTGATATTAGAGGTTATTTTTATTGGAGTCTATTGGATAATTTCGAATGGGCACTTGGCATGAAACCTAGATTTGGACTGGTTCACGTGGATCACAATTCTTTTACTAGAACTCCAAAGACCAGTTATCATTATTATGCTCAAATAGCGAAAAATAATGGTTTACGTCAAAAGAGCATATAAACACTTCAACTGGGTATAAATAAAACTTATATATGACAGGTATAGGTCCCAATCCCCCACATAATAACGAAGCAAGTAAAAACATACGAGCTCAGAATAACAGTAGCGCCAAAAATCCTCAGGTATCCGCAATAGATGCTTTTTTTGGAGAATACTCAAGTGATGTTAATCCAAGTAGTTCAGCGGCTGTCTTAAAAACTCATGATGATATAGATTTAGTAGACGCTAAGTACATTGGCCCTGATGGCATAAATCATATTCGTCAAACATCTGACTTAATTTGGAAACAACAAGGCATGAAAACTTGCCCTAAACAAAATTTACCTGAATACAAAACAGTTCTTAGTCAGATGCCCCAAGATCACAACTTAGATCAAGTTTACAGATCAGATCCTGATAAACACTGGGATGAAACAAAGCCAGTTGTGGTCTTGTTTGCTGATGAGCATTTCACCCAATCAGTTTCTATTGATAATGCGACTTATCTGCATAAACTTTTAATACAATTTAACTTTGATTTATTACCGGTCGAGGAGCGCTTTGCTGATATTATGCCGGTTTCACGACTAGAAACCAATTCTGGTTCTACAGAGAATATTGCCAGCCAATATGGTCCAATAGTAGCAACCGAACATCTAGCAAAATTATCAGGAAAGACAGTTCAACGTGTAGCAACTGAAACTGTTGAACTTGGTCTTGAAACATTCATTGATGATATTTTTTTAGCTTTCACTCAATTAAATTATGCTTTTCATCAGAAAGATGACAATGGAATGAACATATATCGTAATCAATTAATGGGACTATTAAATGGTTTCTGTGCCTCAAGTATTTTATTACGCCTAGAACCAGAAAACACAAATATGGCAAAAGTTTTTGCTTTGCACATGGAGAAACTCAAAAAACAGTTTGGTATACAAGAAGTTAATTTATTAGAAAGACATGTAGGTATACAAGGAGGTCCCAAACTAGATTACTTTGGAATTGATTTAATCAATTCACCAGCTTTTGCGGGTATAACATCTGGCTCGCAAGAGCCCAATAAAAAAATGGAGGCAATCTATAAATAATTGAAAAACAAAAAAATAAGACAAGGATATGATAGAGATCGTTTTCGTGTCAATGTGTTTAATCAGCAATCCAGAAGATTATTACCAATGATTATTGGTTCAGCCCATATAAATTTTCTGGTGAAAGAATTAGAAAAAAAAGATATTCCAGTTATAGTACTAATATCTAAGAATGTTAATCCTAGAATCAAGAAGATGTGCATAGATCCTCTTCAATTTGGCACTAAAGCAGAATCTATTTGGGGGGATAAACTAGATGCAAGCGAACTAGAGGATTATTATAGAAAACAAGAGTCTATCTGCCTAGATCAACTTAAGTCATATGGCTTCTTTCCTAGTTGATATCAACAATTGATTACAACTAAAGTCCTATAAGAAAATACAAATTATAATTAATCAGCCAGGAACCGCATATCCCCAAGGACAATTATGACAGCCGGTCATACAGCAACCAGAGCCAAACTCCGATGGAACTGTAAACTTCTCGCTAGCATCTTCATCGCATCTGGCTTTTGCTGATTTATTCTTGGAACTATCAGCTGGTGAAGGCGCTCTAAATTGAGCTCTTTCTTTAAAAAATTCTTCAAGCTCTTTTTCAAATTCGTCTTTAGAGTGATTGTGCGAGTTCATCTAATTTTTGTTTTTGATCATAAGCAGCCAATGCTTCGAAAACTATATCTATTTCCCCTTCAATAACTTTTCTTAAAGGGAAATTACTATTAATACGATGCTCAGAAACTCTATCATCTTTATAGTTATATGTTCTGATTTTTTCTTCTCTACCACCAGTACCAACTTGATTTTTACGCATATTACGATGCATTTCTTCTTGTTTTTGTCTTTCCATTTCGTAGAGTTTTGATTTGAGCATTTTTAAGGCTTTTTCACGGTTTTGCAATTGAGATCTTTCTTCTCTACATTGCACAACTAAGCCTGTCGGTCTGTGTTCCAGTCTAACAGCGGTTTCCACCTTGTTAACGTTTTGTCCACCAGCACCGCCTGATCTACAAGTATTTAGGATGATGTCTTCTGGTCTAATTTCAATGGCGATATCATCTACTTCTGGCATAATAGCAACGGTTATTGTACTAGTATGAACCCTTCCTTGTGATTCTGTAGCTGGCACTCTTTGCACTCTATGAACACCTGATTCATATTTGAATTTACTATAAACATCTTCACCATTGATTTCAAAAACTATCTCTTTATAACCACCTTGTTCAGAATCACTCGTATCTATGATTTTGTGTTGCCAGCCTACTCTATCGCAATAGCGACTGTACATTCTATAAAGATCACCGACAAATATTGCAGCCTCATCACCACCTGCACCTGCACGAATCTCCACCATAATATCTTTTTCATCCATTGGATCTTTAGGTAGCAAGAATACTTTAAGTTCTTCTGACAAAACAGGAATTTGTGTTTCAGCTTCAACTATTTCTAGTCTTGCCATTTCACGAATTTCTTCGTCTGTTTCTTCTTTAAGAATAATTTTCCCTTCTTCGATTTGCTTTTCGTAGTTTTTGTATTTATGAAACTTCTCAACTGTCTTTTCTAGTTTTTTAAGTCGCTTTGTAATGTTTTGATATTCTTTTTGATCTTGTAAAACTTTGGGGTCTAACATCTTGCTTTGCAGGGTAGTATAGTTTTCTTCTGTTTCAATTAGTTTTTGATATAGTGTTTTTTCGATCATGTAATGCCTTAAAGCTAACGCTATAAGATGATATAACAAATTGCTATAATTATCTATCTTGTGGTCTTAGCAAATTCTAAAAATCCTAGTAAAGTTGATATCGGTATTCTACCTAACAGTAACGAAGCTGAAATGGCTGTTCTCGGTTCTATTTTGGTTGACTCTGATGCCTTTCTTAAAGTTATCGAAGTTATTGACTCTGCAAGTTTCTTTTATCGCAAAGCTCATCAAGATATATTTGATGGCTATATGTCTCTTAACGAAAAGAGCCAAAACATTGATGTTCTGACTCTTTCTCAATACTTAAAAGATAAAAATATTTTAGATGAAGTAGGAGGTCTTGAGTATCTTGCCACTCTGAGTGAACATGCGCCAATTGCAGCTAATGCGCCTTACTATGCAAAAATTATCAAACACAAATCCACTCTGAGAAATCTAATTCTTGCTGGAAATGAAATTGTGACTCTTGGTCACAACACCGAAGAAGATCTTGATAACTTAGTTGATAAAGCTGAACAATTGATCTTTAATCTTGCTCAAAGCAAATCAAGAGAGCAGTTGATGCATATCTCTGATTTGATTCATAGAAGCTGGCAGATATTAGAAGAGAGAGAAGCTAATAAAGGGCAGCTATCTGGCGTCAATACTGGCTTTCGTGATCTCAACGCTTTTACCTCTGGTTTTCAAAAAAGTGATTTGATCATTCTTGCAGCAAGACCTGCTATGGGTAAAACAGCACTTGCACTCAATATTGCAGAGAATGTTGCTGTCAATTACAAGCAACCAATCGCTATATTTAGTTTGGAGATGTCCAAAGAACAATTAGTACAAAGACTGCTTTGTGCAAGAGCTGAAGTTGACAGCACTAGAGTCAAATCTGGTCAGTTACATGCCGACGATTGGACAAAACTAGGTAAAGCCATGGCAGAACTTGGTGAAGCTCCGATTTATATTGATGATTCTGCTGGTATTAGCATTATGGAGTTAAGAGGCAAATGCAGGCGCCTACAAGCTCAGTGCAACGGCAAACTAGGACTGGTGGTCATAGACTATCTTCAATTAATTGAGGGACGTAGCAATGATACTAGAATCAATCAAATATCCGAAATCTCAAGAGGCTTAAAACTATTAGCGAAAGAACTTAACGTGCCTGTGCTCGCTCTATCGCAGCTATCCAGAGCGGTAGAAGCTCGTCAGGATAAGCGTCCTATGCTTTCTGATTTACGCGAATCAGGTTCAATCGAGCAAGATTCAGATATAGTAATGTTTATTTATCGTGATGATTATTACAATCAAGAAAATTCAGAAAGACCAGGAACAGCTGATGTCATAATATCTAAGCACCGTTCAGGACCGACTGGTTCAGTTGAACTGCTTTACCAAAACAATATTACTAAATTCAAAAACCCAGTTCCGAACATTTAATCAACCTTTTGAACTAGCCAGATCAGTTCATTAAATGCCGAGTGCATAAGATATGCGCATAGTATCGATTCTAGTTCTATTTATGTTTATGACACAAAGCCTGAAAGGCATTGCTGCGGCCACCTCAAGTTATATGAAAAGTGTGGATTTACTAGAGGGTGATAAGGACTTTCACATGAGAGTTAGGCGCAAAGATCTGAGTATAAATCCAAAAACATCGGCTAAAAATCTAAGGATTACAATTGAATCTGAAAACTTAAAAGCACTAAAACCTAATGAAGAATATGCTCTTGAAATATACTATTTCGATGACAATGCAAACAAAGTTTTGGTTAATCACATCTCACCAATCAAATTCAAGAAAGTAGATACTATCAAAACCAATCTCATGGCACGTTTGCAAAATATCAAAAATTCGCAGTATGTCTATTTTGATCTAAAAGACTCAAGCAAAAATCTTGTTGCAAGCTTCGCTGAATATTTCACTGCAACAAATCAACTTCTCGCAAACAAGCTTGAACTAACTGATACTACACCCAGTTTGGGGATGGCCAATTGCGATCCAAGAAATTTTGGTGAATGCCAGCTTGAATATATAGTCAAAAATCTCAAATTTTCTTTTTATCCTAGTACTACTGGAGAGACTATTGTTAGCAAAAAAACAGATGGTAGCTTCTATGTGTATGTGCCAATAAAACCCACTGATGAATCAAAACCTAGCCCTAGAACTCGAGTAAATCCTAGAAATACAGCCCTAAGCGCACTAGCAAGATAATCCTCGACAAAACAAGCTAATACCTGTTATAATATATCTTTACATAGCATGGTCTCAGTTGCTTCAAATCAGCCGCTTACTAATACAACTTTGGCCCCAAAAGCCACAGCGACTGGAGCAATAGCGCCACAAAATATAGAAGATAAAGAAAAACTTGCCGAATTAAGTAGAACCCAACAAAGTCTTCTAGCGGCTGAACAAGAAATAGAAAACCCGGGTCTCAAATCACTCAACAAAGTCATCGGTGTTGCTAGCACTGCTAGCTCATTTGCACTCAAAGCAGCTGGCATGATCGGCGCCGCATTAACAGCTGGAATTTATTTTTTTACGGGCTTTAAGCTACTTGCCTTACTCACAGCAATTCCAAGTGGAATGGCTTTCTATATAGCGCATTCACTTGGACAACACGCTAGCAAAAGCAAAGAACTAGATTTATCAGATCCAATAAAAATATTTGAAAAAGCACAAACTGAACCAGAATATTTAGAAGACAGAATTGACAAACTTTATAACGCCTTAGATAGAGTTGATGACTGGAACGACAAAGACTCTAGACATCAAACTGTTCAAAAACTACTAGAATCACTTAAAGTATCTCTAAACTACAAACGTACTCAGCTAGAGCTTCCTGGCATGAGCAAAAACGTAGAGACCGAAAGCCTTGCCAAGAAACTAAATAAACTGGATGCTCTCATCACAAGATATTTTGATAGATTTAAAAAAGAAGATATTTGATTTACTTGAAATTAGCAATCAACTCAGCAGCTCTTTCTGGACTGATCCCTAATATGTGGTCAACAATAGGAGTGCTAAGAGTATCTTTCTCGCTTTCTTCATAGCAAGGACGCTGAGATTGATAAAAAATACCAGTTGCAATTCTGTCACCGTAAGTATCTCTAGAAGCAACTTCCATTGCTTTCATCAAATTACTAGGATCGTGCCCCTCAGCATTAAGATCATAAGTGTTGTCTCTATAAAACTGAGCTGTGTTGACTTTGTTAAAAGTAACACAAGGAGAAAAAGTATCAACCAAAGCAAAACCTTTATGCTGGATAGCTGCTTTATAAATTTCAATAGCTTGTTTTGGATTACCAGAAAAAGCTCTAGCTACAAAACTAGCTCCTGATCCTAGAGCAAGTGTAAGCGGGTTCAAAGGCGCTTCTGGATTACCAAATGGAGTAGATTTGGTTTTCATGCCCTCACCAGATGTTGGTGAAGTTTGACCAGTGGTTAGACCATAAATAGAATTATTCATAACCAAATAACTCATATCAATATTTCTTCTAAGTGCGTGCACCAAATGTCCAACACCAATTCCATAACCATCACCATCGCCGCCAACAGCAATTACATGCATATCATTATGAGCAAGTTTAAAACCTTGAGCGTTAGGAAGAGATCTTCCGTGCAAAGTGTGCATACCGTAAGTATTAATGAAACCTGGCAAGTTTGATGAGCAGCCAATACCAGAAATAACGGCAACCTGATGCTGTAATATTCCTAATTCTGCTAATGCTCTTTGCAAACAATTAAGTACACCAAAGTCTCCACAACCTGGGCACCAATCTGGATGCACTTCACTCTTAAAATCTTTTGCGTCTAATGTTACTGTTGTCATAAAATTTCTCCTTGATTAAATTGGCTTAAGCGTTAACTAGTTCCTTTTTTTTTGAGCCTAGTTTTTTGAATTCTCTAACTATATATTCACCAGTAAGAGGTTCTCCATCCCATCTATTAATATGCTCTGTAATTTCAAAAGCTGTTTCAGCCAAAAGCTGCTTGCACATTGAGTTGCACATATTAGCTTCTACAGAAATAATTCTTTTGCATTTTTTGATTTGAGCAAGTGTAGCTTCACGAGGTATCGGATAAACATCAGTGAAATGCAAATGATTTACCTTAACTCCCTCTGCAGCAAGCAAATCAATAGCTTCTTGAACAAAGCTATGACTTGAACCCCAAGTCATAAATGTTGTTTCAGCATTAGTTTCACCTTCAAGAGTTGGAGGATTCACATCTCCACTTTCTATCATTGTTTGCATTTTGCGCATACGCTTTGCATGCATCTTGATACGCTCTTCACGTGCGTGAGGCAAACCTGCTTCTACGTCTGACATCACATGACCAAATTCATTGTGCTCATCACTACAAGGCACATACATAGCACCAGGGGCACCAGGTCTAACTCTGTGAGAAACACCATCTTCAGTGTATTCATAACGTTTGTATCTACCTTGGCCTTCCCAAGTTGTAGAGAATTTTCCTCTTTCTATAGTTACTTTTGAAAAGTCTAGATTATCGATAGTTTCAAAGTGCTCTGACAAGAAGAAATCACTAAGAACAATAACAGGGATTTGATATTTTTCTGCCATATTAAGAGCTCTTGCTGCTTGATAAAAACAATCTTCTGGAGTTTTTGGAGCAAGCACAAATCTTGGTGAATCACCATTGCCAGCAATAGCTAAATCTATATCTGATTGTTCTTGTTTAGTTGGAACTCCAGTTGAAGGACCTCCACGAGAAACCACAATACAAACAGCAGGAGTTTCAAGCATTGAAGCTAATCCAACCGCTTCAATCATTAAACAGTAACCACCAGATGCTGTTGCGGTCGCTGCGCGCACTCCAGCAGTACCTGCACCTACAACCATATTCATAGCAGCAAGTTCATCTTCAACTTGTTTGATAACAATTTTGTCTTTTTGAGCGATAGTCGCTAAGTAATGCAAAATGCCTGTAGCAGGACTCATTGGGTAAGCAGAATATAACTTCAAGCCACCAGCAACCAAACCAAGTCCTAGTGCTTCATTGCCGGTCATAAACATTTTTGGATTGCCCGAACCAACTAATTTAGGGAAATTGGATTTGACATTTCCTTTGACCCAATTTGCTCCAAGATTGAAAATTGCTTGGTTCAAATCAACTACTTGCTGACCTTTTTTGGTAAATCTGTGCTTGATGATATCAAGAGGAATATTTACATCAAGATCAATAGTCTGTATCAAAGCACCAGAGAGCATTGTGTTGATCATGATTGGTGCAACGCCAGTTAGACCAGCTTCATCAACCATCGCTTTAAAACTCAAACCATAAAAGCTCACATCAGATCTAATAGATTCGATGTCTTCTTTTTTGATGGTATCAGCGTTGTAAAAAATTATCGCGCCTGGTTTTGCGTCTGGCACGTGAACAGCAGGCGATGTCTTGTTAAATAGAAGAATCAATTCTGGCTGATCTGCGTGACAGTTTTGCTGATCTGGACCAATTGCCATCTGCAACCAAACGTGACCACCTCTAATAGCGGATTGAAATGAATTGTAAGCAAGAACATGTAAGCCCATGCGAGAGCAGGTCTTACCCAACATCTCACCAGTTGAAGCGATACCATCTCCAGCAGCTCCGGCGATTCTAACTATGACTCTGTTTTTATTTGACATCTGTAAATTTCCTTATTCATTATATTGGTTTTAGCGAAAATAAATCATAAAGTTTTGGTAATAACCAAGGTCTTTACGAATTAACTCATCGTAATATAATCTAGATATGATGAATAAGTTTTCAAGATTATTAGTTTTATTTTTCTGCTTTTGCCTTATTTCAATAAATGCCCCGGCTAAAGCCTTTATTTTTGAGGGTCACAAGTTTTTCTTCAATGGTGATGAAGATGGGGATGCTGGCGAAGTAGAACCAGAAGCGAAACTGATTGAAGATATAGAAATCATAGACATAGATATTCCCGAACCACCAGCAATTGTTATAGACCCTATTCCGGTAGTAATAGTCATTGGTGATTTTGATTGCACTATACTCGCTGGTGATATAGCAGATTTGTTAGCAGCAGCTAATGCTCTCAAAGCTAGTCTTGCAGCGATGAAAGCCGATCTCAACACAAAACTCGCTGATATGAGAACTCGCAAAGCTAAAGCAAATGCGTTGAATCAAAAAATGCAAGATTGTTTCGGGATTATGAAAACAACCAATGCCTGTGTGGCTCCTGGATATTTTCCGGCTGATTGGGATAATCATAATCCAGCTGTTGAGATTGGCGATTTATCAAACTATTTTGATGATGCACATGATCAAATAGCTAATATCAATAATTTAAATTCTCAAATTGATTCTTTAATCAACAGTCTCAACGATCTTAATAGTCAGCTTGCAGCTTGCAAAACAGAAGCTGAGGCTCAAGCCATTGCAAATCAACTAGCAGCTTTGTCGGCTCAATTAGATGCCTTGCATGCTAGTGCTGCTACTATTCAAAACAATATCAACACTGCTATTGATAATTTCAACAACACTCTAAACGCCATTATGAACAAAATCGCTGCTTTCATAAGAGCGACCAAAGCCATTCTTGCTGCGCATCATCCTTCTAATGTAAGAAATATTATGAGGGATTGTGGCTTCAATGCACCAAGAGCAAGAGTAGAAGCTGCTCAGAGAGGCAAAGTCAAACGTTGTATCAATGCGCTTGATGCTGCCTATGATAGAGCTATCAAAACGATGAATTAATGATTAACTAAGCGTTTAAGCAATAGGTTCTTGATAAGATCGAACTTTGATCGACATAGGATCTATGATTAAGCGCGTTCTCCTATTGTTTATTTCCCCAAAACCCCTTAGCCTAGAGGAATATCGCTCCATTCAAAGATCAGGGGAGATTCATAAATGGCGAGGCAAAGCTCATGAGCTAAAAAAGCTTTGGGCAGAATTCCAAAAACAGTTTTTTTCAGACCGATTAACAGGTAAGAGCAACCCTAGACTACAGTATTTTTGCCATGAATTAATAAAAGTTTTCAACAGAAGAAACCCTTCTAAAAAAATTGTTCTAAATCATCAAAATTCACATGATGTAAATCAATTATCAAGGCTGATTAATACTCAAATTAGCCAAGAGGAACAAGAAATTATTTGGCGAGATGCAACTTTGAAAAACTCTTTGAAGTTTAATGTCATCAACGAACAAAAACACAAATACGGAACCAAAGCATTCGAGCATGATCAGATGCCCAGAATTATTACAGAGAAAACCAGAGCAGCTTATAAGCAAGCCATTATGGCAAATCAAAAATTCCAAGAAGCTGGTTTTAGTTTTTTGGGTATGGGCTTCGGGGGTGCTGCTTTCAAAGTCAATGACTCTTTTGGCAAGAATTCTATAGC
>JAJTHA010000018.1 GCA_021299565.1 Candidatus Caenarcanales bacterium | reverse complement strand
AGAAGCTACTGAAATGATACCATCAGCGCCCACTGCGAGCATTGGTAAAGTTAAACTATCATCACCACTGTAAATCGAGAATCGATCATTTCTTAGTTTTAGTCTGATTTCAGTGATGATATCGATATTGGTGCTAGCTTCTTTTAATGAACAGATATTGGGATGTTTAGCATTAAGCTCAATAAGAGTTGCCGCTTGAATTGAGATATTCGTTCTAGAAGGCACGTTATAAGCAATAATAGGTAATTTTGTTTGAGAAGCGATGCTTGAATAGTGAGCGAAAAGCCCTTTTTGATTGGGTTTATTATAATAAGGCGTCACTATCAAGAGCCCATCAGCATTTAGCATTTCAGCCGCTTTGCTCATTTTGATTGCAGTTTGAGTACAGTTGGAACCAGCACCAAAAATCAATTTGGTTTTAGCGCCTAATTTTTTGACGCTTGCTTGAACGGTTTTAAAGAGCTCTATCTCTTCATCATGTGTCAGTGTTGGGCTTTCTCCAGTTGTGCCTGATACTACAATCGCGTCACTGGAGTTTTTAACTAAGTGTTCTGTGATTTTTTCCACAGCAGCAAAATCAATGCGAGCAGGGTTTTCCTTTTCAAAAGGAGTTACCATTGCTGTCACTATATTTCCGAAATTATGCATAAGCACTAATTTCTATTATGGTTGAGCTCATAGTGTTTTAGCAAGTGGCGCTCTTATTTTAAGCAATTCTTCACCAATCTTCACTGCGTTCAAAGCAGCTCCGATTCTAAGATTGTCAGATACTAGCCAGAAATTAATTGTGTTAGCCTGGCTTTCGTCTAATCTTAGCCTACCTACATATACAGGGTCTTTGCCTGCAACCATTGCTGGCATTGGATAGATTTTTTCTTTGATATTGTCCTCTAAGACCAGGTCAGGTGTTTCAACTAGAGTTTTTTTGATATCTTCCAAATTAACATTCGAAGCAAATTCAACATTTACTGACTCAGAGTGACTAATAAATACAGGAACTCTAACAGCAGTACAAGTGATAGCCAAATCAGGGCGGTGAAGCATTTTGCGAGATTCATTTATAAGTTTCATTTCTTCTTTGGTATAACCATTGTCAGTAAAAACATCAATTTGAGGGATTAAGTTAAAAGCAATTGGATGCACGAAAGCCTTATAGTCGTGGCTTTTGCCTTCTAGTGATTTTTGACTAGCTAATGTTAACTCGTCCATAGCCTCTTTCCCTGCACCAGAGACACTTTGGTAAGTGCTGACTACAACACGTTTGACTTTGAATTTTTCGTCTAGTTTTTTAAGTGCAAGTACTAGTGGTGCTGTTGAACAATTAGGATTTGCGATTATGCCTTTGTGCTTAGCGATGTCTTCTCCGTTGACTTGCGGGACAACAAGAGGAACGTCTTCTTGCATGCGAAAAGCGCTTGAATTATCAATTATGACTCCACCTCTTTTGATGATTTCAGGTGCTAGTTCTTGACTGACTTTTGCGCCAGCTGAAGCAAAAACAATATCAATACCATCAAAGGCTTCTGGACAAGCGAGTTCAACTGTATAGCTTTTGTTCTTTGGGCTTGTGATAATCATGCCTACAGATCTAGGGCTTGCAAGTAGCTTGATGCTTTTTGCAGGAAAATTTCTTTCTTCCAAAATTTCCAAAAGCAATCTACCAACATTGCCTGTCGCTCCTAGAATTGCTACATTAACTTGTTCTTGCATGAAATATGATTATAGCCTAGATAGCTTTATTTATATTTCAGCACCTGAACGCTTCTTAGCTAT
Organism: Candidatus Caenarcanales bacterium; assembly: GCA_021299565.1. Classification (GTDB taxonomy): domain Bacteria; phylum Cyanobacteriota; class Vampirovibrionia; order LMEP-6097; family LMEP-6097; genus JAJTHA01. Next base: position 1,692 of record JAJTHA010000018.1, on the reverse strand, counting down.
CAAGGTTAAATAGATGTTTATAAATATCATCTTCAGCATGAGGGAGATAGCCTGAGACCATGTCAGCATCATTACCAAAATCAAGCTCTTGTTTTAGGATTTGAATCGCTGGAATATCCTTAGACCCTCTAATTCCTTCTAAATGACTTTTGATTGCCTGCAAAGCCTTAGAACCTATGCGTCGTTTAAATAAATCCTCCAAAACTATCTCAAGCTCTGTCTCTTTATTTTCTGCGTTTAGAATATTTTCGGCAATTTGATTATCAATAAGACTAGTCATTTCTTGATTGACCAGAGCTTGATCTTTAAGCACGTATAGAAATATTTTTCTAAGTTTCGTGCTGATTTTTTTTGCATCAGTAGCTGCAAGTATCTCTCTTTTGATTTCATCAAGTTTTGATTTAAGTGAAAGTTGTTTGAATTCATTAACTCTAATAGTATTGCCGTCATTTTGACCATTATCAATAAAGGCTTGTCCCTTCATGAAAAACACCATAACTATATCTCTTAAATGAGACAAGCTCACTGATTGGCTTAAATCAAGATTTGCAATTTTTCTTGCAAGTGCTTTGGCTTGACTTTCATCGATTTGTTTTTGTTTGAGTAGACTAATGTAGTTATCAACTAATAATTTTGGATCAGCGTTATCCATGATATTCAAAAAACCATTCCACTGATTAATTGATTCTAAGGGATTAGTTAGTCTTGGATAATTAGAATAGTTCAATAATGCTCTAACTAGTTCTAATTGAAAATACGCATTTTCATCATATTGAGCACGTTTATTTAACTGTTCTAGTTTGTCATTGCCAAAATAGTTAACTAGACTATCTTCACTGACAACATTAGTTAATGAATGAGACTCTTCTGGGATATTAACTAAGTACACATCATCATATTGATAGTTGTGTGCTTCTGGACCAGAAAGAATTATTTTTTTACTAAGAGTTTTAGGAATCAACCAGCCTCTTCTTACAAAATCTTTTATCATCATTTGATCTGCGGTATTCTGTCCATGAATGCTTGCAGATACAGGCACTACCGCTCCTTGCATCTTAAGTTCTTTTGCTTTTCTTTGAGCAAATTCAAGCATTGATTTAAAAGTTTGCTCTCTATTGACTTGAGTTTGGCTATTGTCTATATACAAGCCAGGCATAGCAAGAACTCTAAAGCCTTTTGCTGATTGATTTTCTGGTATCCCTTCAATAGAAACTGGAGAAAGCTGGATTTGTGAAACCGCTAATATTCTGCCCGATGAATTTTTGATTGAAATATTGCCAAAATGATAGTCTTTGCTTGCAACTTGATTTGGTCTTGAAACCCAAGTGCAAACACCACTGGTGATAAATTCCATTAAGTGTGATAAATCATCATTGTATTCGACTTTTAGCTCTTCTCCTTCGCCTTGATTTTCAATCTCTTGGAAGTTTTTTAATTCTTTGCTGATATATTCTCTCTCTTCATTAAATAAAGCATTTATTTCTGCAAATTTAATAGAGTTTTGATCACGATTGTTTAATGCAATAGTTCTAGCTTTAGTAAGTGCTGTAGAGAAAATCTCAACTAAATTGGCGACTTCTTGGTGTTGATCTTTTTGCAAGCGAGCATGATATTTGGTCACTAGTGCTGGCGCAGTCTTTTCTACCCAAGCATTAAAGCTCAATTCATTCTCAAGATCAGAACTGGAAACTT
>JAJTHA010000059.1 GCA_021299565.1 Candidatus Caenarcanales bacterium | reverse complement strand
GTGTAACAATGAGTATCAACTCTCACGCCTAGTCCACCAGGAGGCATGAAACCTGTTATATGACCAGGTCCTGGCATGAAATTTTTCTCCGGATCTTCAGCGTTGATACGACATTCAATAGCACAACCTCTAAGCTTGATATCGTCTTGAGTAAAATCAAACTTTTCACCAGAAGCAACTCTCAACTGCCACTGCACCAGATCAAACCCCGTCACCATCTCAGTTACACAATGCTCGACTTGGATACGAGTATTCATCTCGATGAAGTAATATTCCTGAGTTTCAGGCACAAAAATAAATTCAATAGTACCTGCTCCTTCATATTTCACTGCTCGAGCAGCTTTAACCGCATCATTACCCATTCGCTCTCTCAGCTCTTCTCCTATCACTGGTGAAGGTGCTTCTTCAATAAGTTTTTGGTGACGTCTTTGAACAGAGCAATCACGCTCACCCATATGCACAACATTGCCATGCTGATCAGCAAAAATTTGCAATTCAATATGTTTCATGCGTGTAATGAATTTTTCTATATAAACACCTGCGTTACCAAAAGCATTCATAGCTTCGTTTTGGGCTTGTTTGAAATTTTTCTCAAGTTCTTCACGATCTTTGCAAACACGCATGCCTCTACCACCACCACCAGCGGTAGCTTTGATAATTACTGGGTAGCCAATTTTTTTCTCAACTATTTCTATTGCTTTATCCAAAGATTCAACAAGACCATCAGAACCTGGTACAACCGGAACCCCAGCTGACATAACGGTTTCACGAGCAGTAGCTTTATCTCCCATCTTGCGAATAGCATCTGAACTAGGACCTATAAACTTAATGCCATGCTCTTTACAAACATCAGCGAAATGCGCATTTTCTGCAAGAAAACCATAACCAGGGTGAATAGCATCAGCACCTGATGTCAAAGCCGCACTAATAATGGACGGGATATGCAAATAGCTTTTTGCCGAAATCGCAGGACCAATACAATAAGCTTCATCAGCCATGGTCACGTGCATACTTTCTTCATCAGCTTCAGAATAAACTGCAACTGTTTTGATATTCATCTCTTTACAGGCACGAATAACTCTTAGAGCTATCTCGCCGCGATTTGCAATTAAAACTTTTTCTAGAGTTGGCATAATTTGGATTCTTGAACAGGCATATAATAACATTTCATACAGATCTAGTAGTTCAGTTGCGGTCTTAACACATTACCTAGCGCCACACTTTAGATGTTATATAATGGTAAGCCTATGAGAAAACTAATTAAATTATTAGCCATAGCATCATTTGTTTTGACTCAAGCTGAGCTTGTAGTTAAAGCAGGTGTGGTTAAAGAACTAGTAGAAGTGGATGCAGCGCAGCGCAGACAGGAAGAGATCGATAGGATCAAGAAGCAAGAAGCTTACAAACAAGAAGCGCAGAAGCCTCCAGTGGTAGAGAAGAAACAAACTCCACCACCACCTCCTCCAGCTCCGCCTACACCACCGCCAGCTCCTCCAGCTCCAAAAGTTGAGAAGCCGCCAGTGGTTAAAAAGCCAGAGCCGAAGAAGCTTGAAGACTGTTTCGTTTGCAGACCTGTTGGAATGCTTACCGGCTTATTAGTCGGTACTCCAGTTGGTCTTGTAAGAGGCGCAGTTAGCAAAGCATCTGATCTAGCAGGATCTCACTCAGGACTTGGCGATAGTACAGTAGGTACTATTGTTGGAGCACCTGTAGGAGCTGTTGCTGGTGGAATCTCTGGTGCAGTTACAGGACTTGCTAATGGATTCTTAACTGGCATAGTTAAAGGATATTCAAATCCATTCACTGCAGAGAGCTACAGCCTTGCAGAGGGTGATTATGATCCTTTCTACTTTGTTGGCGGAATGCAATAACCACATTTTCTAAATGATAAATGGCACGAAACCCGGTCTAGCACCGGGTTTTTGTTTTAAATAATAAAATTATATTTTAGCGGGCTTGTCTCTATCAAGAATTTTGATGTCGTATTCTTGTGCGGAGAAAGAGTCTCTGAGGGCACTTGCGATAGATCTCAAAAGGTTTTTGTCTTCTAATGAATAAATATCAATCGCGCAAGAACCATGTTCAGGCCAAGTGTGAATACTGAAATGAAACATTTTACCTACAACAGTCGCTGTAACACCGATAGGCTCAAACTGAATATAACTTTCTTGAACCACTTCATGATCAAGACTATCCAAAGCCCTATCAATTGCGGCCTTCAGCTTATCGGTGCGTGCCAATATCTCAGCATCTGCCATATAAAAATCAACGATTACGTGGGTTTTGAGCATAAGCCAACATTTTAGCTGTTTTTGTTTCGCTTAGCGAAACGATTGCCTTGCAGGCTGCTTTGACATTGTTTTGTCATCCTGAGGAGTGGACGAAGTCCACGACGTCAGGATCTCGATGCAAAATCTCAACTATAAGAAAACAATGAAAAAATGGCTAATTTAAGACCCGACCCCGAATTCTTAGGATTTCTTAAGTATGATTTGGTGTTTAAGCAGAACCGAGCCTGCTAAAATCCATAGAGCTATGTCTCAGAAAGCAACAAAACATTTTAAAAAAACCGACACTGACCGCAAGTGGAGAATCATTGATGCAGAGGGTAAAATCCTTGGCCGTCTAGCGACAGAGGTTGCTAACGCTCTAAGAGGTAAAGACAAAGCAATATTTACCCCAAATCAAGATTGCGGAGATTTTATTGTTGTTATCAACGCAGAAAAAATCAAAGTATCTGGCAACAAAGAAACAGAAAAAGTTTATTACAGACACAGTTTGCACTCAGGTGGATTAAAGACCGAAACAGTAGCAAGCTTGCGTTCTAGAAGACCTACCGAAATCATCAGAAGAGCAGTTAAAGGCATGTTGCCGCACAACAGACTAGCTGATAGATTGATCACTAAATTAAAAGTTTACGCTGGCGCAGAACACCCTCACCAAGCACAAGTGGCGGCTAGCAAATAGGAGTTTATAAAAAATGGCAAAGAAGAAAGATAGTCTTATGAGCACAGGTAGAAGAAAAGCAGCAATTGCTAGAGTGCTTGTGAAAAATGGAGAGGGCAAAGTTACTGTTAATGGTCTTAGCCTTCAGCAATATTTTGGTAATAGTTTGAGAACAGAAAAGAAACTTGCTATCGCACTAGAATTAACTGGTAATCTTGGAAAAAAAGATATAGTAGTTAATGTTCGTGGTGGCGGCAAAGTTGGTCAAGCTGATGCAATACTTCTTGGTATCGCTAGATCATTAGCTGATCAAAAAGAAACTAACCGCAAAAACCTCAAATCAGCTGGCTTACTAAGCCGTGATTCAAGAGTAAAAGAATCGAAGAAATACGGACGCAAGAAAGCCCGTAAGCGCTTCCAGTTTTCAAAAAGATAAATTTCAAACCCCGCGCAAAACGCGGGTTTTTTTTTCGATATTTTTAAGATTTTACTATTGCAATTCTATTGTGATATTTGCTATAAATATTAATGTCTTGGTGTCACTGCGACTGAAACACACTCGTTCCCATCCCGAACACGACAGTAAAGGCAGTTTGCGACAACAATACTAAGTGGGAGACCGCTTGGAAAGATAGTGAGATGCCCGGATATTTCTTTTTCATTAGAATTTGAAATTTAAAAAACTTCCCCGCAAGGGGATTTTTTTTTGCTAAGTTTTTCAATCAGACTTGTTACAAAATTGCTCAGAGCAAGGCTTGCGAGTCCGAAAAAATCGGAGTTTACTTGGCGTAAATGAGATTTTTGAGGACGAGTATAACGCAGCTATGGGCGATTTGGTGACAAGTCTCTATCAAAAGTCTTCTTCGTAATAATATTCTTGATCCTGATTTTTATTTTTGTTAGAACTACCAACACCAGCTCTAACTCTACCTTTGCCTTTGACCTTATGAGAAAGATGCAGCCAGATTTCTATCTTGCTCATCCCTTGTAAAATAAATAGAACCAAAACCGAAAAAATTATCGCATCTATATAGTAGCCAAATGCTACTATCGCACCTATTGCCGCCTGTACCCAAATAGTAGAAGCCGTTGTAAGCCCCGACACAAGCCCTTCTTTGTTCATGATGGTACCAGCTCCAAGAAAGCCAATACCAGTTACTACCTGACCCAGAACACGTGCTGGATCGGCATTTACTGCTCTGACATCATGAGCGACCAAAACGCTATATTTAACAAACAAAAATGACCCGAGCGCGATTAAGATCGAAGTTCTGATGCCCGCTGGTTTTTTGGAAATTTGCCTTTCAAGTCCAATAATTCCAGCAGAAAACAGCAAGATCAATATCTCGAAAAAAAACTTCGAGTCAATATGGGCCGTTTGGGATTGCCAGTCTAGCCATTCCATATATATATAGTACCCGGCTTAACTTAAGCTTTAACTGCTTGCTCGACTTCCTTCATAGAAAGAGAAGTACGACCTTTAGCATCAGTTCCCTGAACGCGAACAGTTACCATATCACCGACGCTTACATAATCAGCCACGTTGTTAACTCTTTCGTTGGCAATTTGAGAAATATGGACTAAACCACTATTACCACCAAAAATTTCAACAATGGCACCGATACCATCAAGTACTTTGACAACTTTGCCTTCCCAGATCTCGCCAGCTTGCAGGCCATTAGCAGATGCATGAACTAGCATCAATGCTTTTTGAGCAGCTTCTTCGTTAGTTGAGAAAATATTCACTGCGCCAGTATCGTTGATGTCTATTTCAACACCAGTTAGTTCGATAATAGCTTTGATGTTCTTACCAGATGGTCCAATTACAGCACCAATACGATCTGTCTCAACTCTTGTTTGAGTGATACGCGGTGCGTTTGGTCTCATTTCAGGTCTAGGTTTTGGAGCGATTTCTAACATTTTGCCAAGTATATGCAATCTGCCTTCTTTTGCTTGACCAATAGCTCTTCTCAAAGTATCCATAGCGATACCTTTGATCTTGATATCCATTTGTAAAGCAGAAATACCAGCTTCGTTACCAGCTACTTTGAAATCCATATCACCTAGAAAATCTTCTAGCTCATGAATATCAGTAAGAACAATCGCCTCATCGCCTTCTTGAATAAGACCCATTGCAACACCGGCAACCGCAGTTTTCATCGGCACTCCAGCGTCAAACAAAGACAAAGAAGAAGCACAAGTTGAAGCCATAGAAGTAGAACCAGCTGATTCAAGAACTTCTGATACAACTCTGATACTATACGGGAAAGTTTCACGAGAAGGCAATGCAGGCTCTATAGCTCTTTCAGCCAAGGCACCATGCCCAACTTCTCTACGTCCTGGTCCACGATTAGGTCTTGCTTCACCTACTGACCAAGAAGGGAAATTATAATTGTGCATATAGTATTTTGTATCTTGAAGAGTCGTATCATCAAGCTCTCTTGCCATTTTTTCTGTACCAAGAACAGCTAAAGACAATACTTGCGTATCTCCTCTAGTGAAAAGCCCGTCTCCATGAACATTTGGATAAGATCCTGTCTCACAAAAAATATTTCTAACTTGTAGTGGATTTCTGCCATCTGCTCTTACTTTAGTTTCTTTGATTTGTTTTCTGAGTAATTTTTTCTCAAACTTTTTCATCGCTTCACCAAGAGCAAAAGGATTTTTAGCAAGGTAAGTTGCAAACTCTCCTTCTTTGCCTCCGCTAGCTTCAATAGCAGCTACGATCGCTGCATCAACTTTCGCTTGAGCTTGCTTGAGAATGGCTTTACGACTGGCTTTAGTGGCATTTTGCATAGAAGCGATTATGTCTTCTTTAGCCTCTTTTTCTATCAAGTCACAAAGCGGTTTATATGCTTCTGCTGCAACAAACTCTTGTTTAACAACTCCGCATTCTTGAGCAAATTTTTTGATATAAGTGATTTGCTCTTGTATAAATTTGTGTCCATAAGCTATGGCATCTACTACTTTATTGTCTTCAACAAAATTACAACCAGCCTCAACCATCATAATTGAATCAGCAGTTCCTGCAATTACAACATCAAGATCTGATTTTTGTTGATCAACTTCTGTTGGGTTAATTACAAAATTACCAGCGTCATCTAAAGAAATTCTTACTGCACCAAAAGGTCCATCAAGAGGCAGTCCTGATAATTCAAGAGCAAAAGCAGCTCCTAACATCGCCAAAGTATCTGGTGGGCAATCATTATCAATACTTAAAGTGATCACATTGATCTGAACATCATTACGAAAGCCATCTTGAAATAATGGTCTTACTGGTCTATCGATTAATCTAGAAATCAATATTGATTTATCAGAAGCTCTTCCTTCACGGCGATTATAGCTTCCTGGAATTCTACCAACTGAATATAATTTTTCTTCATAATCAACTGTTAGAGGGAAAAAATCTATTCCATCTCTTGGCTTTTCAGCAGCAACAACAGTTACTAGTAGAGCTGTGTTTTTGCATCTAATCTCTACTGAGCCTGTAGCTTGTTTAGCAAGTTTACCAGTACTTACAGTGATTGCGTTACCAGCAATTTCAAATGATATTTTTTTTTCGTTTAGCATGTCCTTCTTTTCCTTTCTTTTTTATTCAAATCAAGAAAGATGGAAGGGATCCAATATTTTTATACTACTTTCTAATGCCTAATTTAGCAATAAGCTCACGATATCTAACGATATCTGTTGTTTGTAAATATCTAAGTAGTCTTTTTCTTTTACCAACTTTTTTGTTCAAACCTCTTTTAGTGATAGCATCGTTTCTGTTTTTTTGAAGATGCTCAGAAAGCTTCTCAATATCCGCACTTAAAATTGCGATTTGTACTTCTGTTCTACCTGTATCTTTTGGGTTTGTACCAAATTTTTCTACTAATGTTTTTTTTGTTTCTTTTGATGCTGGCATGTTATTTCCTTTTTATTGTTTCAATTCTATGATGTGAACAAAGCAATGAAGTTGATATCTTCAAAACCAGTGATAATTCTAGCGAGCTTAGATTCAAAAACGCTTAATATAATGTTTTCTTTATATTACAGGACTATGCCTAGATCCTTAGGACCGAACGCGAGGGGCAATAATTCAGAAATCCAGGATACTATTATCTTGTCTTTTTTGGAGTTGGACATTATGACCATTACATCATTGTTTGCTATTTGCGAAGCTTCATAGATAACTTGCCTGCATGATCCGCATGGTGCCACCGGCTCAGTGGTTTCAAAGTCTTTGCCCCTGCCGATTATGGCAATAGCCTTAATCTTACGTTTTCCTTCAGAGTTTGCTCTAATAATCGCTGCTCTTTCTGCACAAATAGTAGTTCCATAAGAAGCATTTTCAAAATTGGTACCAACGATAATTTCGCCATCACTAGTTAAAACTGCTGCACCTACAGCAAACTTTGAATAAGGGTTGTAGGAATTTGACATCACCGCTTCTGCTTTATCAATAAGCTGTTGTTGCCAAGATTCTAGTTCTTTATAATCTAAAGCACTGAAAGATTTTGATTGACCTTGCTTGGTACAGACCATTGGTTTTGGTTTGTTAATTACTAGCAACAACAATACCATTACAGTAACAATTGTCGCACCAAGTATCCATAGCCATTTCATGGCCTCTAATTATACAACATCAAAAAAAAGCCCCACTTGCGCAGGACTTTTTTTTAATTTTTAGTTATCAACTTCTATTATAAGTTAATTAATGTTTGCAGGATCTCATCCGATGCAGTAATTGTTCTTGCGTTAGCCTGAAGACCTCTTTGATAAGTAATCATTTCTGCAAATTCATTTGCAATGTTTACGTTAGAAGCTTCAAGTGCACCAGAAACCATTGAAGTGTTTCTCAATGATGGAGCATTTCT
>JAJTHA010000236.1 GCA_021299565.1 Candidatus Caenarcanales bacterium | reverse complement strand
ATGTTTATAACCACTGTTAGTCCATTTGAGCAAAAGATAGTGGCAATAAGTTTTTTGTTTTGTATTATAGGGATGATTTGTTTCATGTTATTTATGGCTTATCAAATACCAAAAACAACCAAGAAAAACCACCATTAACCAAAGCATAATCTATAAGTGTTTAAATCTTCTAGAAGGTTCACTATATGGTTTTAAGTAATAATATGAATACCGGAGGCTCAAATTATCCAACTGATAATGTTGGAGCCCGCAAAGCTTATATGGCAGCTCAAGCAGCTTCTCAGGCAGCAGGTTTGGCACCAGGAGGATCAAAAGCAACTTCTACATCAGGAGCAAATTTAAGCCCAAATTCATCAATAAATAGACTCGCTTATACCGCTGGCGGTATGGTTGGCGCGGCAGGTGGTCTTGCTAGTGGCAATTATATGGGAGCTGCGGCAGGTTTTGCTGGAATGGGTCAAAACAATGACATGATGAAAATGATGGCAGCACAACAACATTCAAAAGCAATGGGAGAAATTATCAAAGAAGGAATTGGTTCAATCACTTCAGCTCTCAAATCAGTTATAAATGCGTTTAGTAAAAAAGACGGTGGCGGAGGAGAATAATTATCATCATGGGAGAAGTCAATAATAACGCTTTAATAGTAGCGGCGGAGATCAAAAAAGCTCCACCAGCGGCATCAGTAAAAAGCTCTGAGCCAGTTGTTAGTGGTGAAATAGTAGAACAACCAACTCGTAAGTTTAATTCGGTTTCGGTTAATCCTCAAGCATTAGCGAGATTAGCTCCAGCCGTTGAACAAGAAAGAGCAAAAATGGCAAATGAAGCATGGGGTACTTTTGGCGCTAAAGCAGCTTAAGACAAGCGATGAATATTGAAGATCAAATTATAAAAGTTACTGGTGTTATAGTCGAAGACGAAAGAGAAATATCTTTTGAGCAAAAATCAAAAGATATTTTTGCTAATTTAAATTTTAGAGAGAACGATAATATTTCTTTTGCTAAGAAAGCTCAGTCTTTTAGATCAGAGATAGGAAATCAGGCAAGATATTTCTTTAAAGTATAATTTGCGTGCATAAGCGCAAGTTTCAATCCTAGAGTACCTTCTAGGAAACCCAATCTTAGAAAATACTTATTGGTGAACGTATAAATGCTTTTTAATAATGCCCAGATAGGATTGAGAGGTTTTTTGCCGAGTGCAGAGTATTTATCAAAAGCTTTCTGCATATCACTGAAGCTTTCATAAGCATAGTGATTGAGAGGCTCTTTGAGATTAGTTATTTTGTCAGATGCTAATTCTATACTTTCGTGAACTTCTCTATCATTGAATTTCCCTAGGTCTTTTCTGAAAAGCCTCAATTGATAATCTGGGTAATAGCCTCCGTACCTTATGAAACGCTTGTTAATAAATAGTTTGCGAGAGATCTTATAAGCATCAAAATTTTCTATTTTGAGATCTTTGATTTCTTGTATCAGTTCATCAGTCAAGACTTCATCGGCATCCAGGCTCAAAATCCATGCGTTGCTGCATTTATCGATAGCAAGATTTTTTTGTTTGCTATAACCTAGCCATGCTTGATGAAAAATTTTATTGGTGTATTTTGTGGCTATCTCTAATGTTTTATCGCAACTTCCTGAGTCAATGATTATGATCTCGTCAGCGAGTTTTCTTGCCTGCATCAAACAGGCTTCGATAATGCGCTCTTCATTAAAACATATGATGGCAACAGAGATTTTCACGACTTATATGCATTATAATTGTTTTTGTTGGAGAGGTGTCCGAGTGGTTGATGGTGCATCCTTGGAAAGGATGTGTAGAGCAATTTACCGTAGGTTCGAATCCTATCCTCTCCGCCATTTGCTATTTATAATATTTGTAATTACTGAGCATATGCTAAATCTATTAGTATTAGGTCATCGCGAGATTTGCGTAGCAAATCGTGGCGATCCAGTACTTAAAAGCGAACTGGACTGCCACGCCGCTTTGCGGCTCGCAGTGACTTTAAACTATATCTACCCGACTTGTATTACTGAGCTATCTGTGAAGCGCAAGCTTAATATCTTTCGAAGACAATTTAACTGTCTTGCCATTATCATCAATGCGCTTTTTAACAAGCATTGATCTCTTGAGTGTACGTACAGAATTATTGAGTTTTTCTTGATCGACTTTGCTGCGACTGTAGCTTGAACTAGTAGCAGTTTTCTTCTCAAATGATTTTTGAAGAAGAGATTTGATCTCTTTGGAGTTAAAAGCTTTGCTCGGTTTAAGCCCTAGACCGGTTTTGATAGCAGTGTCGATTTGAGACTTGACACTGTTTCTGAAATTTTCTAGTGGTTCAATCACAAACTCACTAAACGACTCTATCGGCACTTCGTAAGCGTATCTAACAACTAGCTTAGAGGCTTCACTAAAAGCGTTTTCCAGATTTTTGAGAGAGATTGCGCTAAGAGTTTTTTTATAAGTCTCGATGAAATTGTCTCTCATCTCTTTGAAGTATGTAAGAGCAGCATCAACTAGCTTATCTATTGCAGATTCTTTGCGAGCTTTCTGTTCTTGTTTTTTCTTCTTGGGTTCTTCTTGCTTCTCTTTTTCTTGTTTGACTTCTTTGACTTTTTCGCCTAATTTAGTTTGGATTTTCTTTTTGAGTTCTTGTTGTTTTTTCTCATCTGTAAATGTATATTTGTTTTGCTCAATCATCTTTGCAGATAATAAGTTGAGCATGGCTTGTAGAGTTGCACCTTCGGCGCTTCTTAATGCTACAGAAAGGCTTGTTGTATCAAGACTAATTTCTGCGAGCGTGTCTGAATTAGAGCTTTGTTTAAGTATTTGAAGAGCTCTAAGCTTTTCAAGTTTGCGTTGTTTTTGGTCTAGCGGCTGGTAAGCTTCCAAAGCCTTTGCTGAACTCTGCGAATT
>JAJTHA010000055.1 GCA_021299565.1 Candidatus Caenarcanales bacterium | reverse complement strand
ATTACTGCTGATCATGGAGAAGCTTTTGGCGAAGATGGTTTTTGGGGGCATGGGGTTTATCATCCAACCGTAATGAACGTGCCTATGATGTGTTTTATGCTTGATGGTACTAATGTTTTTTTGGAAAAATCAGATGATACAATTACTAAAGTAAATTAAATGCAAGAACTTCAAAAACCAATTTTTATAGTAGGCTGTCCACGTTCTGGCACAACAATACTCGCTAGTCTTCTAAACAATCATAGTCAAATTGCTTCTGCAACAGAAATGCATTTTTTCAATTATATTTCCAAGCAAAAAAAATACAATTGGGGTAAGCTCGACAAGCAATCTCTGACAATGCTTTTAGATGAATCTCGAATTATTGATTTTTGCACTCATGGAAATTTGGACAAAAATACTTTGTTGGATGCTCTTCTTGCAGCGCCAAGTACTGATAAGAAGACGATTTTTACTATTCTTGCTAATAATTTTATTGCTTCCAAGAATAAATTTAGATTCTGTGAGAAAACCCCTCAGCATTTATTGAACGTAGAGGAGATTTTGAATATTTTCCCTGATGCCAAAATTATTTATTTGGTTAGAGATGGTAGGGATACCGTTAATTCTTTGATGAAGATGCCATGGCGACCGCAGGGGCTCTTGAATAACTCTAGATTTTGGAAGCAGTATGTAACTATCGGTACTAGATTGCAAAACAAATATTCTTCTCAGCCACAGTCCTTCAAAACTATTAAGTATGAAGATTTGTTGACTTTGCCTAAGCAAACTTTAAAAGAAATTTGTCAATTTATTGAGTTGCCTTACGAAGAATCACTTAGTAAGCAAAACGAAAATGTATTCTCGGAGTGGGAAGCCAGCTGGAAACACAAAGCATCAGAGGAGCTTGATTCGACTCGTATCGGAGCATGGCAAAAAGAACTTAGTGATCAGGATCAGATCTTGATTAATTGGCACTTGTCAAAATCTCTCAAAGCTTTAGGCTATGATGTTAAGCAAGTAAAGCTTGCTTTTGGTGATTCGCTAAGGTTGGGGATTGAATATAGTTCTCTGTCTTTTAATAAAGTAGTTCGTAGTTTTGCAGATGTTATTAACTAAATGTGATCAAAGTGAACCCGTGTTTATTTGTGGCGAGGGGCGCTCAGGGACTAAATTACTAAGAGACATAATTTCGAAGAATTCAAATTTATTTGCTTTAAATACAGAAACATATTTTGCGGTAGAAAATAAATTTAGAAACTCTGGTATTTATAATTCAGCTGATTATGGGCAATTAGTTTTGAGGATTTTTACAACTATGCTTGCTAGAAATAAAAAGCAAGCTGAGCAAATGTTCAAAACACAAATTTATGAAGATCAAATCCAGCAAGTCACTAAAGATTTTTTGACCAAATTTCCAGAGGCTCTATCTTTTTTTGAGTGTTTTAATGCCTGTGCTTTGTATCTATCGCAGCAAAATCATAAACAGCGTTGGGTAGAAAAAACGCCTTATCATATCTATGAAATTGAAAAACTAATTAATATTTTCCCTAATGCTAAATTTATTGTTGTTTATCGAGATCCAAGAGCCGTTATAGCCTCTTGGTTAAAAAAAGATCTTGATAAGTCTATTTTAGGTTTGATCTGGTCTTGGAACAAAGTGACTAGTCGTATTTTGTCTATGCAAAAGTCGGCACTGCGCTCAAAAATAATTTTTCTTTCTTACGAAACATTAATTCAGGAGCCAGAAACAGCAGTAAGGGCGATTTGTAAATTTCTCAATGAAGAGTTTCAATCAGAAATGCTTGATGTTGCTGTAGTAAATAGTAAATTTGAAGATAACTCTAAAAAAGGATTTGATCTTAGTACTCTTGAAAGATGGAAGAATATTTTAAGCCCAAATCAAATTACACTAATAGAGTTTTTGACTCAGCAAAATCGAAAATCACTAAATTATTTAGACAGCCATAAAAAAACTTCTTTGTTCTTTGTTTTCCTAATTGCATTACCAATAGAGATTCTTAGTTTTTTCTTGAAAAAATGTACTAAGCTGATAAAGTGGTTCAATGCTAAGTCCTAAAAAACTAGTCAAATCATTCTTCTATATGCTCGGCGGCTCTGCTGGTGAATTGTTGCTGTCAATCGCAATCACTATAAGCCTAGCTAGGTTTTTGGAACCTACGCAATTAGGTGTTTTAGTAGCAGTCGAAGCTTTTTTAGATTTGTTCAAGTTTTTCTTTTATTTTGGTTTCAATAATTCAATTATGCGACAAGCTGCTCAAGATCTTGATGGTTTTGAAAGTGGTTTGGATAAAGCTATCGGAAATGCTTTTGTGATCAAATCTCTTATGCTCCTACCATTATGTCTTCTAGTTATAATGGTATCGATTTTGACATTCAAAGAATCTTTCTTGCGTGAGCTGGTCTTTATTTTGCTTGCTGTTTATGTTTTAGAAAGTTACGCTTCTATTTTTGGAATTGCTCGTAGGGCTAAAGGGCAGTTTAAATTAGTCTCTGGAATTATAGTTTTGAATAAAGTCTTGCGCTTGGCAACAATTTTTTTAGTGCTTGGTACAGGGCATGATCTGATTTGGCTTGCTTATGCTTTTTTGATTGAAAAAAACATAAGACTAATTATTTCAGCAATTACTACTTTAAAAATTATTCAGCCAAAAGTTGATTTGCTTACTATAGGCAGTCTGGCGAAACATTGTTTAGGATACGCTTTTGTGGATCCACTTCAAGGAATTCAAGGCAAGATTGATAAAGTAATGCTCAATAATTTATTGTCTTCTTCGGCTGTGGCTTTTTATTCAGTGCCAGCTAAATTAAATCAAGCTTTTGAAAATATCATGAATACAGTTTGTGGAGTATTTGTGCCAAATTTGCACAGCTCACTTGCCGCGGATGAAGTTTACTATAAAAAAACTACAAGTTATATGTTTAAGTATTTCACTGCTGCTGCAGCCTTAGCTGCTATTTTGGTTTATGGCTTTAGTAAGCCCGCTCTCTTGATTTTGTTTGGTGAAAAATATTCGAGTTCACTTGCGATAGCACCTTTGTTTGCTTATGTTTGTTTTTTGACTATTGTAGAGCGTACACCGGAATTGGTTATGGTGACTCATGCTTCTCACAAGCTCAGAGCTTTTTATAAAACAGTAACGATAGCACTTAATATCATTTTGACTTTTGTTTTGATTAGATCTATAGGTTTAGTAGGATCTGTTTACGCCACCATTATTGCAAATACCATAAAGCTTTTGTGGCAGTTTTATTTAACTAGAAAATTCATCGACATCAAAGATTTTTTATTAATTAGCGCGCCCGCATTATTGTTGCTGCAAGTGATTAATCCTTATCTTCTGCTAGCGGTATATCTGATTTACCTTTTTGCTATACTAGATATCAATTATGCAAGAGACTTTATCAAAAGAAATAGAACAGAAAATCAATCTTCAGATTCTTAAATTAGATCCTAGAGTTGAGACTCCCGCTTATGCAACTCCTGGTTCAGCTGGTTTTGATTTGAGAGCATTTATTCCAGATCAAGCTGCAATAGTTTTAAAAGCAAATGGTGGCAGAGATAAAATTTCAACAGGACTGAAAGTAATTATTCCTGAAGGTTTTGAGATGCAGATCAGACCTAGATCTGGACTTGCATTCAAAAACGGGATCTCTTTAACCAATACACCAGGTACTATTGATAGTGACTACCGTGGCGAATTGCAAATATTGATTATCAATCACGGGGCTGAAGATTTTGTGATCAATCATAACGATAGAATTGCGCAAGCAGTAATTGCTCCTGTTTGGCAGGCAAATTTTATTGAAATTATAGAAATGCCTGATGAAAGCTCTAACCAACGCGGCTCTGGTGGTTTTGGTAGTAGCGGGAAGAATTAATTTAACTTCGCTAAAGCTTCTTCGATGCGTCCTTTGTCCACTGCACCTATTAATTGGTCTACTGGCTTGCCATCTTTGAATATAATCAAGTTTGGAATGCTGCTGATGCGAAACTTTATTGCTGAGTCTGGATTTTCGTCTGTGTTAAGTTTGACGATTTTAACTTTGCCTTGGTATTCAGTCGCTAATTGATCGATTGTTGGGGCTAGCATGCGGCAAGGTCCGCACCATGGAGCCCAAAAATCCACTAAAACTGGGATTGATGATTGTAAAACTTCTGTATCAAAATTGCTATCTTTAATTTCTTCTGCCATAAATAGTAATTTTAGCATAAACACTTGAAAAAGCGGTCACGCAGTGACAACCGCCGCAGGCGGAAAAGTTATACGAAAATATCTATAAGCAATCCCTGTAATCTACCTAGAGAGTTCACAAGCTCAAGTTGTGGCTTTTGCCCACTAATTAAATCATGCGCCATCTCATCAAGATGTTCGTCTACTATGTCAATTTTTTGAAATCTTTCTTCATCAAAATTTGCTTTATATCCATGCTCTCGAGCATCATTCAAAAAATCTTTTACATCTTTGATATAGCTTTTAACTGCT
>JAJTHA010000025.1 GCA_021299565.1 Candidatus Caenarcanales bacterium | reverse complement strand
GTCATTATTGATTATGTAAAGCTGCTAGTATTTTGCTATGACCAGCAGTCTTTGCTTAAGCGGTAATTTGCGTAAACTGAAGCATCATTTAGATGCTGATAATCAGGTCATATATTTTTTGCGATTGGAAAAAAAAGACAGCGGAGAAAAAATCGAAGAAGATTTGAATCAATATTTAGGGAAAAAAATAAATTTGAGTTTCAAGAATTCTATTCGCTGTGTTGCATGCAATAGAAATATCAAAAAAACTTTTAACAATGGTTATTGTTTCCCTTGTTTGCAAACATTGGCTGAATGCGACACCTGCATTATAAAACCTGAGCTTTGTCATTTTGATAAAGGTACTTGCCGTGATAATGATTTTGCGGCTAATCAATGCAATATCGCACATTCAATTTATTTGTCGTTAACAAGTGATTTAAAAATTGGCATAACAAGACAAAAACAAGAGCTTTCTAGATGGGTGGATCAAGGCGCTGTAAAGGCTTTGAGGATAGTCACTGTTTCAAGGCGTTATCACGCTGGACTCATAGAAAATTTTTTGGCAGCCGAGATGAAAGACAAAACCAATTGGCGCAAAATGCTTAAGTCTGAGTATCAAGATTATGATTTGAAATTCGAGCAGGAAAAACTTTTTGACAAAATCAATAACAATTTCAAAGAGATTGATTTTGTTTGGGAGCAAGACCAAGTCGTGCAGGATATTAAGTATCCAATGATTGCAGGTTTGGATAAAATTACAAGCCTTGATTTTGAGAAAAGCCCGAATATAGAAGGAACATTGATCGGGATCAAGGCTCAATATTTGATTTTTGATATTGGCGTGATTAATATTCGTAAGTTTTCAGGTTATGAAATTGAAATGAGGCAAGTCTAACTGATCCAGATTCCACTAGAAGTTATTTGTGCGTATTCACCAGCGGGTGATCAGCCAAAGGCTATTGCAGAAATTGTTACAAGACATAGGGAAGGCGCATCAAGGCAAGTGCTATTGGGTATCACCGCTAGTGGTAAGACTTTTACTGTTGCGCAAATAATTCAAGAACTGCAAAAACCTGCTCTAGTATTGGCTCACAATAAAACTCTCGCTGGGCAATTAGCAAATGAATTAAAAGAGTTTTTTCCTAAAAATTCAGTTGAATATTTTATTAGTTACTATGATTTTTATCAGCCGGAAAGTTATATCCCACATACAGACACGTATATAGAAAAAACTGCCAAAATTAATGATGATATTGATAGACTCAGATATTCAACAACTAGGGCAATTTTTGAGCGTGATGATGTTGTCGTAGTCGCTTCAGTTAGCTGCATTTATGGTTTGGGTATTCCGGAATTATATTTTCAGGCTGCGATCCCAATAGCTGTTGGTATGCAGATTGACTTCAAGAAATTTTTATTGCTTTTGGTAGATATTCAATATGCTCGTAATGATATCCAACTGCTTAGAGGACTGTTTAGAGTGCGCGGAGAGATTGTCGAAATACATGAAGTTGATGAAACCAGAATTTTGAGAATTGAGTTTTTTGGTGATGAAATAGAGAGAATTTGCTATGTCGATCCGCTTACTGGTGAAGTGCTAGAACTTAAAGATGAACTCAAAATCTTTCCTGCTAAGCACTATGTGACTGATGAAGAGCAGATGGCACGAGCGATAGAGCAAATTGAAAAGGAACTAGATGAAAGATTGTTTGAACTAAAGTCTCAAGGCAAAGACGTAGAGGCTCAAAGACTCAAGCAAAGAACTAAATATGATATCGAGATGATCAAAGAAATGGGCTATTGCACAGGCATTGAAAATTATTCACGAATAATAGAAAATCGTCCTCCGGGTTCTAGTCCAACAGTATTGATTGACTATATGAACAGGCGCTATGGTGAAGATGGTTGGTTGTGTTTTATTGATGAGTCTCACATGACCTTGCCTCAGCTCAAAGCTATGTATCATGGTGATCAAAGCCGTAAGCAGGTTTTGGTTGATTATGGTTTTCGTCTGCCTTGTTCGAAAGACAATAGACCACTTAAATATGAAGAGTTTGATATTAGAGCTAAAAATATAACTTATGTTTCTGCAACTCCTGGGGATGAGGAGCTTGCAATGTGTTCAAGTGCAATCACTGAAATGCTTATAAGGCCAACTGGACTGGTTGATCCCCCACTTTTCGTCTGCCCAACTCATGGACAAATTGATAGATTGATGGAAGAGATTGCGAATAGAAACGGTAAGGTGATTATCAACACTCTTACCAAAAAAATGGCAGAGGATCTTAGTGAGTATTTGCATGAACATAAAATCAGAGCCAGATATTTACATAGTGAGATTAAGTCGTTGGAGAGAATGAAAATACTAAACGACCTGAGATTAGATGAGTTTGATGTTTTAGTTGGAGTTAATTTGTTGCGAGAAGGTATAGATTTGCCTGAAGTTTCTTTGGTTTGTATTTTGGATGCAGATAAAGAAGGATATTTAAGGAATCATAGAACATTAATTCAAATGATTGGTAGAGCTGCTCGTAATTCAGAGTCAAAAGTCTTATTGTTCGCAGACAAAATCACGGGCAGCATGGCAAAAGCCATTGATGAGACCAACAGACGAAGAGAATTGCAGCTTGCTTATAATCAAGAGCATGGTATAACTCCAAAAACTATTTTCAAGGCTGTGTCTAATCCTATTCTTGATGCATTTGCCAAAATTGATGAAGACTCTAAAACTACAGGTAAGGATGCCGTTGATAATATTTTACAAAAAAATCCAGGCAAAATGAATAAAAGAGAGTTAATTGGGTCCATTGGTTTTTTAGAAGCAGAGATGCATCAGGCTGCTACCGATCTTGATTTTGAAACAGCCGCTACTATACGTGATCATCTTAAGACACTTAGAGAAAGACTTGAAGAAAAAGCACTTTAGGTTGAAGTATTAGTTGTCGTATTTATTGTTGCTGCTGTTGTAGTTGAACTAGTACTATTTGCAGTAGTGCTTCCAGTCGCTCCGCTAGTAGCACTTGCTGTATTAGTATTTGCTGTGCTGCTTGTTGTTCCGTTTGTAGTATTTGTTGCGCCTTCAGTTTTTTGTTTATCTGCGGCTTTCAAAATGGCATCAAGACCTTTTTTCAATGGATCATAGAACGCAGCAGAAATAACGCCGCCTTTATTCTCTGGTGCTTTGCCCTTGAATGCATTATAACCATCTGTGATTTCTTTAATCTCATTATCGCTGATGGCTTCACCTTTAGTGGCTTTGTCTTGTAAAGAAGTAACTTTTGTCATCAAGTTATCCATTTCAGCTTGAATGGCACCTGATACTCCGGCTTTTGTTAAAGCATCGTCAGTAGCTCTATCTGCATCTTCTTTTGCAGTTGTGACTTCTGTTTTAGCTTGTGTGATTTGTGTCTGTACTAGTGTATGTTCTTTTTTGATTTTGGCGAGAGCTTCTTCATCCACTACCATTTTAGTTTCATTATTTTTTCCACCTGATGAAACTTCTTTCTTAGGAGGGTTTGCTATTTGTTCTTGAAGTTCTGCTGCTCGGGGTTCTAAGCTTTTAACTTTTGATTCAGCATTATTTATTTTAGCTCTTGCTCCCTGAACTTGAGTCTTTGCTATATCTGAGGCAAAATCAGAGTTGGTTTTTTCGTTGCTTTTGCTAACGACATCACCGATTGCTGTTTTTAATTCCGATTTGATTGATTCTGATATTGCTGCCATGATATTTTCCTTAGTGCCCTTCTTTGTATAAGTATCATTTTGAAGTTAAGTTTTGGTTATTATTTGCAATTATCCTTTGCAATTATGCTCTACCATTACCGGTATCATCCGCGGTTGAAGCAGACAAAAGACTTTTGTTGCTATTTAATTGGCTAGTGACTGTTGTAATGCTTGTAAAGTTTTTGAATGCATCACCATCTTTTGAGCTTAGTTGATCAAAAGTGCTGCCAGTATTTGTAGCTCTCTTGAGACCACCACCATTATTGGATGCTAATAAATTAAATCTTTTGCCACCAGCATTGAGACCAACTTGCTGCAGAGCAGTTTGGCTTCTTTCCATTGCTAATTGATAAGATTCAATATCGCCTCTGTCGTATTCGCCGCCAGCCATATCGTCTACAGGGGTTTTTGGACCAAGTGGAATGTTTTTGTTCCAATCCCATTCTTGTAAATAAACACCATCTGCTTCTACTGTCATTTTGAGAGGGCCAGGACTTCTTCCAGCTTTGATATCTGTAAAATTAGTTTTTGAAACAAGATCAGCAAAATCTTTCATATGTTCGATATTGGCCGTCTCGTATGGAGTGAAATGTATGCCGCCATTTGCATCAGCTTCATATGTACCAAGACTACCAGCCATTTGTTTGAGTTGATCAACAAACATGAATTGTAGTTTGAGATACTCTTTGAGTTGACCATCTTCTACTTTTTTGACTCCAGCCTCTGTATCTAATAATGGTTCACCGCTAGCTCCTAAAGCCGCGTTGCCGTCTTTGTCTCTAGCAGGTTCTATTTGATAAAACTCTCCAGCTTCATCGCGCATGAAATGAAAATCACCTTTAATAGCATTCCCATCAGTATCTTTAAATAAAGGATTACCATCTAATCCAGTAAGATCTGTTTCTAGAATGCCGCCGTTTGCAAGAGTGTTAGCGCCTTGTTCAAACATTTTATCGAACCACTTTCCGATTTGATCTTCATTTAAATCTTTTCCATCAATGCCAGCTTTTTCTAGCATTGGTTTGATGGTCTCTTGCATTGCTTCCATCATTTCTTTTTTCATTTCAAAAAGCTTTGATCTCATCATTTCACGATTGACGACTACTGATTCTTCTTTTGCCATGACTTGGTTTGAAGTTGCGAGCTCTAGTTTTTCTTGTGCTCTCATAATAGAAGCTTTTCCGTTGTTGGTATCAACAGTGCCCATAATCATACTGCCCATGCCTTGAGCCATCATTTCTATGCCTGCTGTTAACATTGCAGCTCCAGCAATTGGTATGGCCGCCATAGCCATCATTCCAGCACCCATTGCTATCTGGACACCACCAAGCATTTTTTTAGCGGCACCTTGCTTGAGCATGTTATTGCCTTGTAATTTTTCCTGCTCGGCACCGCTGCTGTTGTATTGTGCTATCGCCTGAAAATTTTGCTGTTTAGATTTTGCAGCACTAGAAGCGAACATGGCTTCCTGTTGTTGTTGTTCAAGTTCGTTGACGTTATATCTATTGCTCCTAGCTGCACCATTATTGGCTGCTGCCATAGCTTGATCTGCAATCGAGTTCCCCATAAATATCTCCTTTTAGACTGAAACCCCTTCTACGTAACCAGGTAATTGTTCCGAATATTCAAATTCAAAAAACTTCGGATCAGCGAGTCCTCTTTGTAAAAGGACCTTAACTATGCTGGAAGCATTTTTGAAACTAGTTCCTTCCCATAAAAATTTAAAAGTTTTATAGTAGTCAAAAAATACTTTTCTGTATGCTCGAATGTGCCAAATCAAAAATCTTGCAGCGTTGTCGCTATCAAGATGATAGAGAGGTACGTTCTTCAAAACGTAATCGTGCTGAAATAGTTCCTTGGCTTTTTTCAAGCTTTTTGTATCTTTGAGGTTTATATCTATTGAATTTGAGGCTTGTATTTGAATCGCTTTTATTTCAGCTTCACTTAGCGACTCTTTGTTCTTGATATATTTATCACTTGGTATGCTAAATAAATTTATGTTATTGCCTTCTTCATCTAAACACGTGTAGCAAACCTTGCCGTGATCTACTTCAAGAACTACTTCCCATAAACCAGTTTTATCATTCGAAAAAGCTTTGATTAAAACCGTTCCATAATTGAGATATGCGCCTTTTGCATAGTGCTCTTCCTGGGCGTATGCAGCTCTCAAAACATCCATTATCGCAGGCTTACTCGCGTAAATTTCTAGAAGCTTTTCTTCATAAATTCTATTTCTTACTCTTTCCATTACTGTTGTCATAATTATCTTCCTCTTCCTATCGTACTATTTCCCCCGCCACCAGTGCTACCACGGCCACCACCATTGCTATTTCCTGAGAATCCATATTTCTTGAGCATTTCCGTTACTGCGCTTCCATCAGTTACAAGTTTATTGATTTGCTCTGTACTTAAATTGCCACTTTGGTTTTTGCTAGCTGTTACTGAATCACTAAATTCATAAAGTTGCTTCATTTCACTAGCGCTAATCCCCTCAAGCATTGCGTAATTGTTGTTGCCATTGCCAAAAATAGTTGCCAATTTGTCATAAAACGCTCCAAAAGTCGCATCTCCATTGGTTTTGCTCTTAACCTTTTCAAGGTTGATCGTGATGGTGTCAAAAGGTATTTTTGCTACATCTGCGAAGTTTTCACCACCAGTTTGTAATGTCTCTGATGCATCAGTGGTCAAAGTTATTAATTTTGCTAGATCATCATTACTTAATGTTTCACCTTTACTGATTTTGCCAACAAGTGAATTGACGTGTGTCATCATGCCTTGTAATACTTTGTCGTCATCAGAGCTCATACCTGCTAGATATTTATCTTTATGACTACTAATTAAATCTTTTTGATTTCTAATTTGGGTAACAACTTCTCTATCAGCTCCAGTGCTTTCAAGTTTGTTTATAATCGAGTTGAAACCTTGATCGCTATCTTCAAAGAAACCAGCATAGTTGTTGCTTTTATCTATGACAGCTGGAGTTGGTGTGTTAGCTTTTGTTATTTGTTTCTGAACATCAGTGAATCCTTTAGCGACTTCTTCCCAGAATTTTTGTAAAGTTGAGTTAGGAGCATCTGGCGCCTTGCCTGCAAGTTTTTCTGAGTTAGTCATTGTGGTTGTTAATTTATTTTGGAAAGCTTCTCCACTTAGATCAGTTTGCGGATCTTTTGATAATTTTTGAAGTTCATCTACTTCACGTGAAAGATTTGCCATTTCTTGTTGGGTTTGTGCATCAACACCAGCAACATCAAGAGATTTGGTTTTGAGCTCATCTGCCTCTGATCTAGCGGCTTCAACGGCTGCTTTAGCTTGGTCTATTTGCATTTGAGCTGCTCTTACTTGAGCTTCTAGTTTGTCTTTTTCTTTTTCGTCAACAACTGTTTTGCTTCCACCTTTTTTTGCATCTGAAGCAACTGTTTTTGTTGGTGGTGGCGATAATTTATCTTCTATATCTCTTTTGACCATTTCATTTCTGGTCACAGATGCACCTGCTGAAGTCACTCTTTGCTCTGCTGCTTTGATTTGAGAATCAATAATAGCCGAATCTGTTCTACTCGCTTGTGCTTTGTTAGCTTTTTCTGTTGCTTTTGATATTGCTTTACTTAAGTCGGTAATTGCAGGCATTACTAATCCTTGTTATTTCTATAGGGTATTAGTAACTTATTGAGATTATGCTTTAGTTAAGGGGAACAAAATTCACGCTATAATAGTTATATGAAGAATTTTATAGCAGCATTTGTCGCAGGTTTCCTTTGTCTTTGTTGGAGTAATGTCTCTTGGATGATACTTCCTTGGCATAAAACTACTATTCATTCATTTAAAAATGATCAAGTAGTACAAACCGCGATATTAGAGAATATTTCTTCTTCAGGTAAGGCAGTTTATGCTCTTCCGGCTTTTCATGGTAAAAAAGAGGCGCCAAAAAGTCCTCAGTTGATTAATGAAGATGGCACTATTTTAAGAGCTTTTGTTGCAGTTGTGCCACAAGCGCCAAATGGTTTTTCACCAATTAAATTAGCTTATGAATTTGGCTATGATTTCTTGATTGCACTATTAATAGCTTTTTTAATTAGCTGGGCAAATCTTGCAACTTTTGCATCTATATTGGGTTTTACACTCGTTATTGGATTTATTAGTTCGGTTTCGACCAATTTGCCAAACTGGAATTGGTGGGGTTTTGCCTCTGATTATGTCTTAGTTGGTATGGCGGATGGCATGGTCTATTCATTAATAATTGGGCTAGTGTTGGCTTTGATGCTTAAAAAGAAAGCTTAATTGTTTAGAACTGCTTCATCGTTATTGACAAATCCTGCTCAAGTAGAATTTGACTACCGTAAGTAGATATGTGGTTATCATCTCGATAATAAGAGAGCAAATCGTCTGATGTTTTGGAGAGTTGTTTTTCATCAAAGAAATTTCTACTTAAATCAATGAATTCAGTGTTTGATTTACTTTGACTTAAAATGCTAATTACATTTTTTTGTCTAGAGAGATGCTGATCAATATTGATGCCTTTCAGTTTTTGTGTTCCATATCTTTTGGAGAGAAATAAGGCAATAGCAGGATTATGATCTTGTAGTGGGACTTGCCCTAGTACCCATACTTTGCAGCCATTTTGAGTTAAAGCATTGATAGTTGCATCATAAGCTCTTCCAAAAGCTTTAGTGGATTCTGCTGAATTTATTGCTTTAGATTTCTTGTCAACTATTAGAGTGTCAAACTCTCCATGCAAGCCAGTTTCGATATTTGCTTCCCATCTAGAAACCAAAATTACGTTTTTGATTTTGTGCTTCTTTATATAATCCACTACACCTTGACTCCATTTGAGCCTAGATTTTTTTGCATGAGCTTTAGTTGGTCTCCAAACATTAATCAACGGTATGGTGCCAACTCTAGCTGCAATAATT
>JAJTHA010000009.1 GCA_021299565.1 Candidatus Caenarcanales bacterium | reverse complement strand
TAAATACTAGCCAGGGTGACTACGAAGCTATTCTTGCAAAAGGTGAAATACCACAAGAAATTTTGGAAATACTTAGGTCTAATGATAGGCAAGATCCAATAAACCAAAAATTCACCAAACAAGTAACAGATTTTATTAAACCGATGTTTGAAGCCTTACCAAAAGATGCTCTAAAAATTGCAGATATGGATTTTGGGACATATGACTTTGAAAAGAATCCCATTAGATTTTTGATTGGCGATAGTAACGAAGCAAACGCATGTTCAATAACAGGTTCAATTCCACCAACAATTGTAATTAACAAGGGATGCTTCACTCAAGATGTGACTATTCCAATATTTGATGCAGAGGGAAAAGCTACCAATAAAACAGAAACAGTCAAATTCATAGAAAATCCAGCAGATCTTGCCGTACTTGTCTGTCATGAGATTTGCCACGCCAATCTAAGAATCCAGAAAGGACAAAATGTCCTAAACAGCAAGTTTGAGGAAGGTGCTTTTTACGCACTGCCAATCAAATTCATACACGATAATGGCATGGATAATGTCTTGGGGATTAGGGCTTTAAACAAAATAGCCGAATTAGTAAAAACTCAAAGAAGAAATCCAAAAAAACCTGAGTGGGCAGAGTTCGCGGATGAACATCCTCTCCCTGAAAATATTCAAAAAATCGCTTTAGACACGAGAGCTGGAATTTTGCATATGCAGGGAGCAAAAGAACAAGTCAGTGTTGATAGATCCGAGCTCTATAATCAAATTGCAAAAACTGCAGAAGGATTCAAACACCGTAGATACCTAGATATATTCTTGCCAGTACATTATGATCACAGCTTGAATGCGATAGGAAAAATCCAAGCAATAGGACGATTATTACAATTGACTGGTAATCCCTACCCAATCAGATTGGCTGATATTAATCAAGAGATCAGAAGAATAGCAAAAGAGGAAGTTGGAAATTTGCCACAAGATGCAACAACAAAAAAACAATTATCGCAAGCAGTAGATACTTGCGTAGAAGCATTACTAAGACACAGCACTATACAAGAATTTCACATTGTGTTTAATAGCATTTATAGCGGCCTCTCTCAAACTGTTCATCCAAGGAGTCATGAGGTCAAGCCAATGGGTCCACTAAAAGCCATTGATGCTCTTATGGCAGAAATTTGTGACTCATGCGCTACTTTACTTGATCAAGCCAATGACACTCAAGCTAAAAAAGCTTTAGTAGAAGCTTCTCAAAAACTAGTTGAAATCGTAGAAAGCTCTAAGATCCCCAAAGAATTACTAAGAGCTATTAAATGGACAAATTTTGAACTACCTGAAGCTGATGAGATAGAAAGAGTTCGTAATAGTAAAAAAAATAAAAAAAAGTTATCAGCCTACCCGATAATAAGCTGGCAACCTATGGTTGAAATGGCTAAAACCAACAAAGATGTCTTCAAAGCTGCTTGTTTAATGGGTTTGGGACAGGATCATGAACTACTAGCTTTACTAGTAAATTTTCAAGATACTAATCTAACTGACTGCAACGATCCATTTAGTTATCAAATAGATTCATTAAAGAGGCGAGATAGTACCGCTATTCAAGAATTAGTTACAAAAACAAGTGAAATAAGTGGAAAACGTTTTGCAACAAGTACTAAATATGTCGGTAGTTCATTCACACCACTTATAGAGGCACAAAGAGCAAATAAAAAACACTTGATGGAGTTAGATCCGTCGACAAAATTGAAAATCCAAAATACTGACGATATTGAGTTTGATTATTTAATTTGTGAAGATTCTTTTGAGACAAACTGTCGACAAGCAAGCATAAATAATCTACAGAATTTGACAGAAACAGCCTATATTAAAGTCGGACGAGAACTAGTTGCAACCTGGCGAAAACTAATTGCAAAAGACAGAGCACAATATCGTCCAATAATCACTTCTATACTTAATGACGTGACCTATGCTCGAGCGCGTCAGTGGGAATTAGAGTCAAGCTTCGAGCCAAATGGATATCGACCTTATAGACTAAATGCTGATCCAATATTAAGGTATGTACTAGAAAACCCAGATGCTATTTTTGATCAAGAGATGAAAGATAGATACACGACAAATTGCTTACTTACAAAGGATTGGAATGCTACGACTAATAGTTTTGACTCTAACGAACCAGAGACTATTATTACTGACCTAAAATCACTAAAGAGATACTATCCTGAAGCAGATCTGATAACAAATATCTCTGAGACACTAGCTAAATATCAAGATGCAAAAACTAGCGAAGTAGATAAAGCGATAATTAGATTAAAAACAATTGAGTTTTTGAAAAGAGACCATATTAGCTATGAAGAAATCTCAAAAGCTACTGAAATCGATTATTCTACTGAGATTGGCAAAGCTCAGCAACATCAAGCACTAATACTCACTAATATCGATCAATATTGCAAAAATAAAAACGCCAAAGAAATTTTAGCAGAAGTTCTCAAATTTCACAGATACAAATTACTTCGTTCAGGAGATAAATTAGACCAGCTAATCAATCTAGTACTCAGCAAGTTGAGTAAGGCAGTCACATCAGTAAAACTAGAAACTCTAGAAATGCTTCTTGCCAGCAACATCTCCTATAAACCTGAATTAGAAAATAAAGCAATAGATCTCTACACATCTTCTTGCATAAACACTATCAATAAAGCCAAAAAGAACCAACAAATCAACAAAGCAAAGCCATACATAGACTGGATTACAAGCAATACTTCACGCAGAAACCATAGAGCAATTTTGCAGTCATTATTAAATAAGCTTGAAGCCCAAGAGGATCTTTGTAAATATGCCAAAGAAAGCATTGATAAAAATACCATTGGAAAAGATGAGCTAGGTTTAAAGGGTTTAGTATTGAGTAGTGCGACTGAAATACTATTGTCAACACAATCAAGCTCAAAGAATTGTTCTCAAGATGCTTTAAAATTTTTTAGTGCTAAATATAATCAAAAAAAATCTGAGACTTTGATACTAGGGTTACTGAATATATTTTACGACTCAACTGATTACTCTAGTGTTGAAGCGAAAGCTGCTATAGGAGATCAGGAGATGTGCAAGGAACTCATTGATGCTTGGCAAGATGATTTTAAGCACAGTGACCCAAAAAATAAATCGCATTGTCAAGACCTTAAAAGACAATTAATAGAAGATTTCAGACTCATTCACGAACACTACTGGGCAGCGCCTTTAGTTGGAAGAAGTTATATGACCAGAGAACTACTTCTAGCTGGAGAAGAAAATCCTGATCACAGCAAAATTTTTGATAAAGCCATAGATATTATGGTTAATAAAAATACTCCAGATAGAAAACATATTGTACAACTTTTGGATTCCTATCTAAGCTCACTCGATCATAGCCAAAGAGACCTTGCGCTAAGCGCGATGATCTCCTCTAGCCCCAAAGATCCTAATAGCAAAACAAGAATCGGAGAAGCCTTAGCAATGTTTCTTGAGAATATGGGACCAGCAGAGACCAAGCTAGGACAATGCGCTCAAAGCCATCCAAAAGTACCAAAAGATATCAGGTCAGATTTGAAGCGATTAAAATATAGAGCAAATGAGCCTTATCGCTGGGAGATTGTAGCTGATATAGAAGCTTTGAAAAATCAAATCGCAGATTCTTATACTAAAAACTTAAAGTCAAAAGCAGGAATTAAAGATCTCGATCAACATGGTAGAGTATATGTCAAAAACATTGGGCAGGTTCTTGGCTCTGGATCGCTGTTTGTTGCTGTTGAACTGACAATGAGCGATGGAAGCACTCAGGTGATTTCTGTAAAAAGACCTTATGCACTCGAAAGAGCGAAATATGGTTTTGAGACACTTGGTCGAATGGTTGACAAACTTGAAGCAGGACCGGTTAAAGAGACTTTAGCGGAATTGGTTAAAAACGCAAGAGCAAAACTAGATATTGAAGTTGATTGCCTTATCGCTCAAGAACAGTATGATGCAGCGAATAAACTCTATGAAGGTACTAGTGTAGAGCTAGATGATGGTAGCAAATTTGAATTTAGCTCAGCGAAAGTTACAGCTCAAGGTGGCGGTTTCTATATGATGAATAAAGCTGAAGGAGCGCATTTCGCAGAGATTGCTGACGATCAAAAAACAGATTCTTTACATCTCAAAAAATTATCAAAAGCAATTCTCACTCTTGAAATATCAAATATTTTGAAAGGGCGTTTTTGCAATGATAGACATGGAGGTAATATCAAAATTACTGGAAACAAAATAAACAATATCGATTTCAAAGCACTTAGCCTCAAAGGCTTTCCTCAAGGAGATTATGATCAGTTTGCCGAGATTTTGCTCAAAGTTGTTCTTGCCGCTGATGAGATCAAAAGCTCTGATGATTTCATTAATAAATTCTTGGAAATCCAAGGACAAATCAGAGATGAAGCTGCAGAGATCAAACCTTTAGTTTCTGAAATCCAAAAAGCACTTTTATCAACCACTGAATATTCTAGTCTCCTCAACCCAGAAGAGCTAATGCAAGTGCTTTTATCAGCAATATCAGATGGTATGTCGCCACAGATGAAAATCGCACTTGATAAGCAAGTAGATAAGCTTCCTGTATTTATAAAGCCTTTCGTTAGTGCATTTCTCAGCAACGGCACTTTGCCTGGTGTCGATTTCAAACCTATAAAAATCCACAGAAAAACTACATTTGCTGCTTAAAACTTCCTACTTCTTTCTCTCAGCAAGCTCTTTGAGATAGCGATAACTCATCAACTCTTCATTAGTCAGGCTATCAGGCACATCAATCACCACATGCACGTAATGATCTCCCAAGACTTCACCCTTAGAGTTGCGCAGACCTTTTGAACGAAGCCTGAGTATTCTTCCAGCATGTGTATTTGGAGGGATCACCAGTTCAACAACATCAGCAATGGTTTGAATACGCTTATTGGCGCCTAAAACTGCTTCATAAGCTTCGATCTTGAGTTCACTATGAACATCATCATTATCAAGCCAGAATTTATCATGATCACGCAATTTAACTTTGAGATAAAGATCTCCGGGAGCTCCGCCACTTTGACCAGGTCTGCCTTCATTAGCGACTTTGATCTTGGTGCCAGTTCTAACTCCAGCAGGAATACTTACTTCTAATCTTCTCAAGCCCTGCGAAGGAACACTGATTTCGATTTTACGTGTGCAACCATGATAAGCATCTTCCAAAGACAGTTCAAGCTCCATCTCGAAATCCTGTCCCTTAATGGGTTTGGCGCTATTTTCTTTCTTGGCTCCACTCGCTGCTTGTTGCTGCTGTCCAGAAGCTTGACTCTGAGTCCCATTGACTCTGTCCCTATGCTTACCAAAAAACATTTCAAAGAAATCACTAAAGTTAGCATCATCTCTTTTTTGTTGCTCAGCGCCTTTGTCTTTGTTTTGATTTTCTCGATATTCTTTTTGTTTTTGTGCGTAATAATCCTTGAGATTATCAGCATCATTATGCATTTTCTTTTGTTTATAAGTTTGTGATTTATTGTCAAAACCCGTTTGAGGAGGGTCTTTCAGATTCGAATAAAGAAAGTCATAGCGATTGCGTTTGTCAGTATCACGCAGTACTTCATAAGCTTCATTGATCTCCTTGAACTTATCCTCTGAACCACCTTCAGCGTCTGGGTGATGTTTTTTGGCTAATTTTTTGAATGCATCTTTGACCTCTTTTTCAGTGGCGGCTTTAGCGAGTCCTAACGATTTGTAATAGTCTTTGAAGTCCATTAATTAGTTTTCAAGAGTTGACTAAGTATGATTCCAGTGGCAACAGAAACATTCAAGCTCTCAAACTTTACCGGGATATGCACGGTAAAATCGCAGTGCTTGAGTATTTTGTCACTGAGTCCTTTACCTTCATTCCCAACTAATATCACTGACTTATCATCAAAAATAATCTCGTGAATATTACTAGTCTTATCTTGCTTAACGTTTGAGCCGTATATCCAATACCCAGCCTTTTTGGCTTTTTCAATAAAGTTAGTTGTATTGGCTACTCTAACTAGTGTATTTTTGAAAGCAGCTCCAGCACTAGTGCTAATTACTGTTGAATTTACGCTAACACCATTTCTTGAACTAATTGCAACGGCGTCAATTCCAAAGGCAAGTGCTGTTCTTAAAATGGCTCCTAAATTATGCGGGTCTTCTATATTGACTGCAAAAAGTATTTTTTTGTATTTGTCAGGGAATTGCAAAATTTCCTCTTCTTCATGAAGCTTTACAGGAGTAATTTGAGCGATAGCACCTCTATGCTCGGGATCCAATCTAGACATTTCTCTATTGTCCACTCTGAAAAAAGGAATTTTTTTATCACGAGCAAGTGTCTCAATTTCTTTTAGCTTAGGGTTCGGCGAATCTTTAGACAACCAAATTTTGATAATCGAAACGTCAGAATTTAGTGATTCAATAATTGAATTTTTGGAAGAGATGAGATCATCTCTACTCTGGCTTGGCTGCTGGGCTTGCTGTTGGTGTTTGGGTTTCATTAGTTGTAGTTGCAGTACTTTTTTGAATGGTGAATTGTTTTGGTTGAGGCGTTACTCTTTCTGTGCTTTGAACATTATTGGTAGATTTTTTGGTGCGAGTATTTTCCAATATCTCAGCTCCTAATCTTAATTCTTTATCTTCACTTGAAACATCACCATCGGTTTTGTAGAATTTTTCTTTTTCGTAATCATCATCATTCTCAAGTCCTGTACTTGGCGCATATTCTTTTGGCTCTGTACCTGGTATAAAACGCTTATAGACTGGATTTGGCGTGTGCTTAGAAGCGAGCAATCCTGTTAGTGGATCAATTGCTACTAGTTTATAATCTTCTTTGAAATTAAAATCTCTCACCGGTTCTGGTCTAGCATCATAAAGCTTAGTCATGTAATCTTGAAACACCCAAGCAGGAGTTGAACCACCAGTTGCATATCTCGATAAAACTTCTTTGTTACGCTCATTACCACACCAAACAGAAGTTACATAATCTGGAGTAAATCCAACAAACCAAATATCTCTACTACCGTCTGCAGTACCTGTTTTGCCGGCAACTTCACGATTTGGAATATTGCCGAGTGTTCCAGTTCCGAATTTCACTACGTCTTTTAAAATACTAACTAGTTGAGAAACATGAATTTCAGATAGTTTGGATTTAGGATTAGCTTTATTGACTTCCATTACTTTACCTTTGCGATCAACAACTTTTCTGATCAAAATCGGTTCGACAAAAACTCCGCCTCTCGCTAGTGTCGAATAAGCAGTCGCAACTTCTAAAGGACTAAAAGCCGCTGAACCCAAAGCAGTAGACAAGACTGGTTCCATCTTACTGGTTAAACCTGCTTTGTGAGCAGTGTCTATAATGTCATCCATTCCAGCTTTCATTGCAGTTTTGATCGCAGGAATATTTCTTGAAAAAGTCAAAGCAGCTCTTACTGTCATCGAACCGTGATATTCTTCATCAAAATTTTGCGGGACCCAGAAACCACCTGGCTGTGATACATCTGGGATACGCAATTCGTCATCGACGATAATAGTACTTGGATCTATAAGACCCTCAGCAAAAGCAGTCAGATAGACAAAGGGTTTGAATGCACTACCAAGAGTATGAGGACCAGTAGCTCTGTTGTATTGGTTAGACCAATAATCACCAACTCCTCCCACTAATGCTCTAATCTCACCGGTTTCTACATCAATGGTGACAAGCGCTCCTTGGTTAATACCGTAGGCAGCATTCTTGATACCTATATCTAAAGACTCCTCAGCGAGTTTTTGGGCGATAGGATCAAGTGCTGTATAAACTTTGAGACCCAATGATTTAAGTTCATTTGCTGAGTAACGTTTCATTAGTTGTTGTTCAACGTAGCTAAAATAAAATGGAAACAATGACATATTGCCTTTTGAATATTTGAATTCCAGTTTGCTTTTGAGAGCTTTATCGTAATCTTGTTTATTGATATAACCATTATCAAACATTTTCTGAAGAACATATCTTTGTCTTTCAAGAGCAGCTTTGAGATTTTTGGACATGTAAGTTGGTGCTGTTAATAATCCAGCCAGATACGATGCCTCAAGCAAAGTTAGTTTGGACGCAGGCTTGCTGAAATAGCGCTGAGAAGCACGTTCTATACCATAAGCAAGATTTCCAAAGTAAACTTGATTGAGATAAATTTCTAGGATTTTTTCTTTACTGTATCTGTTCTCAACTTCAAAAGCTATCAAAAGCTCTTTTACTTTTCTTGACATAGTACGTTCATAACGCTGATCTTCTTTGATAAATAAATTTTTGACCATTTGCTGAGAGATAGTACTACCACCTTGCACTACACGTCCTGCTTTGATATTGGTTGCAAGCGCACGACCAATAGAAGTCAAACTGAAACCATGATGCTTAAAAAACTCACTATCTTCTGCTGCCAAAACAGCTTGAATAGCATAATCAGAAATTTGACTCAGCTTAACTACTTGCCTGTCTTCCTCTCCTTGAAGAACTCCAACAAACTCATCCTTATAGTCATAAATTTCTATATTGCCTAGAGGTCTATAATCTTCCAAAATTGAAAGATCTGGCATACCTAGAATTCTATTGATAACGGGCAGAGCTGGTCTTGAAAAAAACAAAGCCATAATAATTATGATAATTACCCAAAAAGCAATTCGTACTAGAAAATTTTTGAGATTATTGTTTGATTCGGTTTGAAAATAATTTTGCATCTAGTTTTTTAAAATAAGCTTCGTCAAGATCCTCTATTATAATGATATTAGCATCATAGTTATCTGCACTAATATTCTGGAAATTTTTATATTGAATTAGAGCCAAATTATCTATCCTAATACGCTGCAAATCTTCAACTTCATTTGATATAGCGGCTACCATTTGCCTGATCTGTCTTTTGTAACCTTGCTTCAAAATTATCCTAAATGTTCTTTTATCCACCCTTGAAACGCTTGTAGTTCTGGTCTTGACTCGATTCCCTTCATCGGTCTCAATAAAGACTCCATCAGCCAACTCTGCCAAATCCCTGTCACTAATTGGCTCATAACAATTAACGAGATATTCTTTTTCTTTGTTGTTACTAGGATGGCTCAATTCAAAAGCCAAATCTCCGTCGTTAGTTAGCAAAATCAAACCCCTAGAGTCTTTGTCTAACCTACCGATAGGAAATAATCTAGTATTCTTTATATGGTCATAATCCTCAGCAGAGCCAATAAAGTTTTCAGGATAGATGTGGATAAAATTTATAATGTTTTGTTTTTCTTTAGCTTCCAAAGTACAAACCACCCCAGCAGGTTTATTTAAAGCAACTATGATTTTTTGTGTTTCGTCTTCTTCATTAAATACAATAGTTTT
>JAJTHA010000024.1 GCA_021299565.1 Candidatus Caenarcanales bacterium | reverse complement strand
TTTATCGAGCCATGTAAATCGTCTATGAATCAAAACCTCATGCACTAAAAAATACGCAATGCCATAAAGCAAGATTCCAAAACCAACAGCTGCAAGAGCGTAAAAATACCTGCTCAAACCAAAATAAATAAAACAAGCAGATGGTACAGCAAAAATCAAAAAGAAAATATCATTTTTTTCAAAAAAACCTTTATGTGGACGGTGGTGATCCTCATGAAAAAACCACATGAACCCATGCATGATATATCTATGAGTGAAATTAGCAGCAAATTCCATTGCACAAAAGCTCAAAAACACTATCAAAGAATTAGTCAAAATCATCATTTAAGTTTCCCCCAAATTATATTTCTTCATAAAGCAAATTAGCTTTTGCTTATGTTCTGGATTTTGGATTTTGTGAGATTTGAGAGCGGCTTTCAGCATATCGGTATCTTCTTCAATGGAGTCTCTATAAGCTAGTATTTTGGGGACATTCAATTGCATAGCCAATCGCAAATATCTATACTCTAAATTATTAGGTTCTGATTTGATTGCTGCTTCTAGCGACTTTCTACCTTGACTAAATTTACGATATTTAGATATTGGATTTATACCAAACTTAGCTGAAATCATCATCGCAACTGCCTGATAAGCCTTAGACTCACTTGCTGCTCGCTTTGTGAATTGCTCAGAAAGACTTTTGCTGTCAGCGGCATGTGTATATAGCGATAGCATCGAAGCTTGATTTTGAGCATTAATGCTTTGACAAAAGAACAACAAAGTTAACAAAACAACTAAACGCATACTTCTAGCTTACCTCGATTGATATCACTGACTGCTTTAACAGCAAGAAAAAGTTTCTTAAAATTAGAGACTCTAAAACGTCGTAATTTGATATCTTCCACACTGGCTTTTTTGAGTTTTTTGAAAAGCTCTAGATACAAAATATAAGCAGCGTAAACGCCTAGACGACAATTATTTGGCAATTGGCGAATGCCCTCCACGGCATGCTTAAGATCATTATCGATATCTTGCATGATAGATACTTTTGATTCCAAATCAAGACCTTGAGGAAAATAGACTCTTCCTAGTTCGTTATTATCAGCTTTATAATCTCTCAAAAAATTAACCTTTTGAAAAGCTGCCCCTAGGCTCATCGCATAAGGCTTTAAGCGTATATATTCTTCTTGATTAGCATTAACAAAAACGCTTAAACACATCAAGCCTACAACCTCGGCTGATCCCAGAATATAATCTTTATAAGATTTTTCGTCGTGATAGTTTTTATACAAATCCATTTGCATGCTGTTGAAAAAAGCTCTAATACACTCTTTATCAATTGCATATTGATTAACCACAATTTGAAAACTGTTTAAAATAGGGTTCAAGCTAATCTTTTCATAAATTGCTTTCCAGGTATCATCCACAAACTCCTTCAATAAGTCTGCTTGATTATATTCATGCATAGTATCGACAATCTCATCAGCTAATCTAACAAAACCATAAATGGCATAAATAGCATCATGGATTTTTGTGTCTAATAAAAAAATTCCCATAGAAAAGGAGGTGCTAAACAAATTTGTGCATAATTTGCTAGAAGCAAAAGAAAGCTGATTATAAAGTTTAATGCTCACAATCTATAAGTTTAGCAACTAGTTCTCCTGAAATCAGAGAAGGCGGCACACCAGGCCCAGGAACTGTTAATTGACCAGCAAAAAACAAATTTTTAATAGTTTTATGGCGACAAGATGGCTTCAAAATATGAGTCTGCAATAGAGTATTAGCTAAACCATAAGCATTACCTTTAAAGGCATTATAGTCGGATATAAAATCATTATGAGCATAAGATCTTTTGTAAACAATATGATTCTTAACTTGCTCTCCTGTCAATCTTTCTAATCTTTCCATGATCTTATTAAAATAAATTTCTCTAATTTCTTCTGTATCTTCAAGACCAGGAGCCAAAGGTACTAATATGAAAATATTTTCTGATGAATCAGGTGCAACACTAGGATCAGTTAAGGATGGACAACAAATATAAAAGAGTGGATCAGTTGGCCACTTTGGGTCTTTATAAATTTCATTAGCGTGCGAATCAAAAGATTTATCAAAAAATAAATTATGATGCAAAAGTCCTTGATTAAGTTTTTTATTAAGACCTATATAAAACAATAGACTTGATGGCGACATTGTTCTTGTATCCCAATATTTTTTTGAATAATTAGATTTTTCCTTGAGTACGTCTTGATCAAAATGATGATAATCACAAGTAGCAATCAACTTTTCGACATCAAAACTCCCTGCGTTTGTATTTACCCTTGAAATCGTATCTCCGTTATAATCACAGCTTTTGACTGCAGCATTAAAATGAAACTTAACACCAAGCGAAGTTGCTAGTTCATACATAGCTTTAGCAACTTCGAACATACCACCCATTGGATACCAAGTGCCCAAGCTTAAATCGGCATGATTCATAAAACTATAAAGCGCCGGAGTATCATCTGGAGTAGCCCCCAGGAAAAGCACAGGAAACTCCAAAATCTGCTGAAGCATTTTATTAGTAGTAATTTTAGAAATATGTTTTCTTATAGAATTAAATAAATCAACTTTGAAGTATCCTTGAATGACATCCAGGTCGCACAATTCCAATAAAGACAAACCAGGCTTGTAAACTAAATTATTTACAGCTACATTGTATTTATATTCAGCTTCTACAAGGAAATGTTTCAAGCGTAATGATGAACCTGGGTCATATTTATCAAAAAGCTCAAACAGCTCTTTAATACTAGCCGGCATATCAATAGTTTGACTTTCAAAAAAAACCCTATAAGATGGGTCTAGCCTAACTAAGTCATAATAATCACTTGGCTTTTTACCAAATTTTGCAAAAAATTTCTCAAAAACGTCCGGTAACCAGTACCAGCTTGGTCCCATATCAAAGAAAAAGCCCTGCTCACTAAATGATCTTGCTCTTCCTCCATAGCTTGAGTTTTTTTCAAGAACAGTGACATCATGACCACTTTTTGCCAAAAAACAAGCAGCTGATAAACCTGCAAAACCTGCTCCTACAATAATTATTTTGGGCATTACAATATCATACAACTCAGGAACATATTTTAAGCATAAATAGACATTACTTTAAGAGGTAATTTGTGGAAATTTTAATCAATAGTTCTTGGATGCTGGTATCTAGTTCATATGTATTTTTTATGATCATAGGACTTGCATTTTTTTATGCAGGCTTAGTTAGAACCAAAAATGCATTAAACACTATGATGATGAGCTTTATCTCAATAGGTATAGTATCTATTACTTGGGCACTAATTGGCTATAGTCTTGCTTATGGGAATTATAATCTTTTTCATGGAGGCTTTGAATTTGCTTTTCTAAACGGAATCAATCTGGAAGGAGAAAAAATACCAAAGGTTTTAGATTTTGTTTTTCAAGGCACTTTTGCGATAATCACCGCAGCACTTATCAGTGGGTCTATTGTTGAGAGGATGAGCTTTAGAGCTTATATGCTTTTCATAGCGATTTGGAGTATTCTAGTTTACGCACCAATGACCAAATGGGTTTGGGGTGGCGGATTATTCCATCATTTGCCAACAGGTCAAGCACTCGATTTCGCTGGCGGCACAGTTGTGCATATCAATGCCGCAATAAGTGCAATTGTTCTTGCTACATTAGTCGGTAAAAGAAAAGATATAGGAAGAGTAGCAATGCTACCTCATCAAGTTCCTTTTACGTTGCTTGGAGTTGGCATACTTTGGTTTGGTTGGTTTGGCTTCAATGGTGGAAGCGCATATGGACCCAATGCTCAAGCTGCTTTGGCGATGATCAATTCTCTACTTTCTCCAGCTGCAGCAATTGTTGGCTGGGCTATCATGGATGGACTTTACCTCAAAAAAGTTACTGCAGTCGGTCTGGCAACATCTATCGTAGTCGGTTTAGTAGCAATAACTCCCGCAGCTGGTTTTGTATCACCAACTGCTTCAATTTTAATCGGTTTAATAACAACTTTGCCTTGCTACTATGCCATCATGTGGCGTTCTAAATCTGGCTTTGATGACTCATTAGATGTCTTTGGTGCACATGGTCTTGGAGGAATTGTTGGATCTATTTTAACTGGAGTATTTGTATCAAAAGCATGGGGCGGACCAGTGGACGCAAGCATGAATCAAATTATTACTCAAATTACTGCTGTGGCAATTGCAATTGTTTATAGCGCTTTGGCTACAGCCATAATCGCTCTTTCGATCAAAATTTTTATGCCACTAAGAGCTGAAGAAAAACAAGAGAAACTTGGTTTGGATATCACTTTACATGGTGAGGAAGCATACAGTGAGGGCGAAGGCGCAGTACTTATAACTGTGAAATAAAAGGAAACTTATGAAATTAATACAAGCGATTATTAGAAAAGAAAAACTCAACGAAGTGCTTGAAGCCTTGTTTGCTGCTGAAGTTCAAGGAATCACAGTCTCAAGCGTCACAGGACATGGTGGAGAAGCCGAAAAAATACAAACCTATAGAGGCACAACAGTCAAAATGGAACTCAATGAAAAGATCAAACTTGAAATTGCAATATCAAATCATTTTGTAGAGCCCACAATTAAAGCCATTTTGAACTCAGCAAGAACTGGGGAAGTTGGTGATGGCAAAATTTTTGTTATACCTGTTGAGAAAGTTTATCGCATTAGAACAGGCGATGAAGACGAACTAGCTGTCACTCCTAGGCATTTAGCTTAGCCACAGCGCTCATTGCAGAATAAACAACAGAAGCTATACCTTGACCAGGAAAGGTTGTATCTCCAACTAAATAAAAATCATCAAAACGATTTGGACAAAGAGTCCAAGGTGGATTAGAGAGATCATAAGGAATCCCACCAACTTGTCCTTTAAATCTTGAAGTAAAGAATTCATATGATTTAGGGGTCGCAGACATCAAAAACTCCTTAGGATAATTAACAAGTTCAGGCATTGCCAAATGAAGTTCTTCTAAAATTATTGATTGGGTTTGTAATTTCGCTTGTTTATAATCATCTTCTTTTAACTCCAACCAATCATCAGCGTGACAGTGTGTAGATATAGTGACAGTATAGCTTCCAGGCTCCTTTTGTTCACTAAAGCTAACAAAGATTGAAGATGAATAGCATTGTGGAATAGCTTGTTTCACATGAATTTGATAAAAATGAGATTCAAGAACAAAATCAATTTTGACTGAAAAATTGACCACAAATGCGGCTGGAGCATTTTCAAATCTTGAGCTGAATTTATTCATTTGTCTAGAAAAATCACAGTTAGCAATTTTGGATAAATTCCAAATTGGAATATTACTAATAACTTTTTTCGCGAAAAAAACTTTTTGATTAGAGCAAGTTACTTTATAAATATTTTGCTCTTGTGTAATATTTACAACCTTATGTTTATAGTGTATTGATGCCTGATTAGATAAAGCAGAGTCCAATATTAAATGAGCCAAAGAATTGATAGAACCCTTGCAATAAAAAACTTCAGCTGGATACATCAAACCTAAAGCTGCCATCAAGCTTGGGGTGCGAGACGAATCATTTTGGGCAGTAATCATTAATAGCTCTTGCATAAGCTCTAAATATTCGCGATTATTGATATTCAAGCTCGTTAATAATTGAGCAAAACTTCTAAACAATTCTGGCAAAAGCAAAAGCCCTTTTAAATTACTCGGCTTTAATAAAATCAAATAGTCCAAGAACCCACTTGGCATAAGCCTTTGATTACTAGAAATCATTTGCCAAGCAAGCCTATCCCAAAGAGCCAGTTTATCCCACAAAAGCTTATGATCAATAGATGGGAAATGCTCGGACAATTCCTTTAACCACAAAACATGATCTGAATATCTACGAATTCGTTTGGAGTTTTTACAAATAATTAAACCGATGTCTTCTCTAGTAAGACTTTCATTAGCTTGTTCCAAAATTCCAAGTTCTTGACAAAGTTTATAAATAGGTTTGGATTGCGCAAAACCACTTATGGTAGTAGCGCCTACATTAAAACTTAAACCCTTGCGTTTAAATTCTCCGGCGCAACCACCTATGTCTACATGAGACTCTAATATATTTACTTGAATACCTTGTTTGGCTAGCAAGGCAGCTGCACTGAGCCCGCCGAAACCTGCTCCCAAAACCAAAACATCACTATGTACTTCATTCACAATGCTAGAATCATTTTATATGAAAAAGACCTTTTCTTGCTTAATAATCATATTTTTACTTGGCGGCTGCAGTGATTATGAGAAATTGAAAATCGTATGTGATTCATATCTTGGTTATAAGCAAAGCTTTTTAATTCAAAATTTTGGACAACCAAAAAAAATTATAAGCAACAACTCAGATAAAATTTTTGAATATGGTTTCATTGAACATAATTTCAATTTAAGTCCAAGTCTTGGTGTTGGTAGTGGACCTATCATTAGAGGTACGAATAGAAACAATGACACCAATATTAATCTTAACTACAACAATGTACAAGGCACTTACAGCACTACAGAATGCCGTCTGACTTTCACCATTGATCGCAATGATGAAGTGAAAAGCTGGCATCAATCTGGCAATGCTTGCACCGCATATGCCGTACGTAATTATGTCAATCAACAATATATTTTGGATCTACCTGAAATAGTAGACGAAGTTTATGGATTCAATGTTGATAAGAATAGCAGTGGACTTAGAGTCAAAGATGTACATCCTGAAAGCAAAGCATACGAATCTGGCTTAAGAAAAAATGATTTAATAAGCCGAATCAACGACAAAGAAATAAAAAAATTACCAATTGAATTTGCCTTAGATATTTTGAAAAAAAATACCAAAGTCAAATTGACTCTGAAACGTAAAAGCGGAGAAGAGGAAATCTGGATAAGTCAAAGCAAAATTCCAAGATTGAGTCTTTATAGTAAATCCACGAGAAAATTTTTAGGTTTTGATTATGGTTCAAATACTCAGATCTAATCAAATTGACAAAGCCGCAGAACTAATATTGGCGGGAGAAATAGTTGCGATCCCGACAGAGACTGTCTATGGTTTAGCTGGACTTGCATGCAATGACAATTCCATAAAAAAAATTTATGATATCAAAGGCAGACCTAGTTTTAATCCCTTGATATCTCATTATGCAGATCTTGACTCTATCATTAAAGATGTAGTTGTTAATCAAATCGCATTCAAACTTCTTGAACTTTATAGTCCGGGTCCTATTACTTTGGTATTACCCAAAACCTCTAAGAGTCGCATTAATGCCTTAGCTACAGCCGACTTGAGCTCTGCTGCGATACGAATACCTAAGCATCCTATGACTCGTGAATTGTTGACTCAAGTAAATTTACCAGTAGTGGCACCAAGTGCTAATGCCTCTAATAAACTTAGCCCAGTTACAGCAGATCACGTTCGAAAATCTCTTGGCGAAAAAATTAATTGGATATTGGATGCTGGTCAAACAGAGATAGGGCTTGAATCTACAGTAATAGAAGTTTTTGATGAAACAATTAGTATTTTGAGACCAGGGGCAATCACTCTTGAAATGCTAGCTAAAGAA
Source organism: Candidatus Caenarcanales bacterium (assembly GCA_021299565.1). Lineage (GTDB taxonomy): Bacteria > Cyanobacteriota > Vampirovibrionia > LMEP-6097 > LMEP-6097 > JAJTHA01. The sequence goes on along the minus strand of JAJTHA010000024.1, from coordinate 8,153 downwards.
TTCAAAATCATTGATAAACAATCAAATATCATTAAGAGCCCAGGAATGCTTGAAAAACATTACTCTCCTAAATGCCCCCTGAGACTCGGATATGAAAATCCCAAAAAAAATGAAGGACTTATCGCATTTGGTAATTATCAGGATAATGGACTCTTTGCCAAGGTGATTAATATAAGCATTAATGCAAATGTTGAGGAAGCTGCCCATAATTTATTTGATGCTTTACACAAACTAGAAGATAGCGGGGTAGATAGTATTGCAATAATGCCTATCCCTTTAACTGGTATAGGATTGGCTCTTAATGACAGATTAAAGCGCGCTGCATCTTAAATTCCTACATCAAATAACCTAGATCAATAAAAGTCAAAAAAGGGGCATATATATATTAATGTTCTGGCTTTGGTTTAAAAATAACGAAAATAGCAAAACAACAAATCTTATTGATAATGATTTATTTATTCATCTTGAAACCATAAAAGTTGCTACAGATGAAATGTTTGCTAGCGTCGAGGAAATCACAAAAAACACCAACGCCGCAGCCTCTATGACTTCAAGTGCTATTAAAAAAACGGAAGAAAGCGAACAGATAGTTAGTGGTCTTACCAAAAGCAGCATAGAAATAACTGAAATGCTCACTATGATATCTGCAATAACTCAACAGACTAATTTACTAGCCCTCAATGCTGCTATTGAAGCAGCTCGTGCGGGAGATAGTGGTAAAGGTTTTGCGGTAGTTGCAAATGAGGTCAAGGAATTGTCTCTGCAGACAAAAACCACAACTAGAGAAATGAAAAGTAAAATAGATCAGCTAATTAAAGAAATTAAAAGAGTTGAAGATGCGATTATTGTCAGCAATAAAGCAATTAAAGACATAAATAAATTAACTCAAAGTATTGCTGTTTCTTTAGAGAAACAAAACGTTTATAACCAAGAAATAGTAAAAAGTATAGAAGAATCTGCCCATAAAATAAAAGACTCTAAATTCAATTAACTGAATTCTATTAGCCTTTATCGAGTATCTGCCACAGCTTAGCATTGACTGGACCATAACAATCAAGTTTTCTTCGATATGTGCATAAGTTTATTTTCTCAGCATGTCGTTGTGGACAAATTAATAATGAACCATTATTTAACTCTGTTTCAATTAAATGCGCTGGCATAAATCCCCATCCTAAATTTGAAAGAATAAGGTGTTTTTTCAAAGAATAATCTGTCACATGCCAGGTCTCGTGCTCTTCAAACATTGTATTAGAAAGCTTTCTAGAAGTTAGTGATCTTTCGCCTACTACTATTTCGACTTGCTCTTTTAATGAAGGCTTGCTTTGATTATACTGACGCGTGATAACAGGAATTAAGTCTATTGAAGTGAAGAATTTTTTTTCAACATCTATTTCATTACGACTATCAGCCGCTATAGCAATATCCACCTGACCATTTTTAACAGATTGAACTGGATAATCAAATGAGCCAAAATCAAGCTCAATTTTTGTATTTGGAAACTCTGATTTAAGCTGCATTAGAGCGTGGCTTAATATTTTGCCAGGAAGAACAATTGATATGGTTAATGAGATTTGATTCTCTATACCAGAGCGAAAAAGTGCAGAGAGTCCCTCCAGATTTTGCTTCATGGCAATTATTTCCAATGCCTTTTGATAAATAATTGTGCCCTCTGCTGTAAGTAGCGGCTTGTAAGTACTTCTGTCGAAGATTTCTACTCCAAGTTCTTTTTCAAGTATTTTTATTGCATAACTCACTGAACTTTGTGATTTATGTAGTTTGTCTGAAGCGGCACGAAAACTACCTTCCACCATAATCGCATCCAAAGCAAGTAATTCTTCAAAACCTATAGTCATAATGTTTGTCTTTTACTATCCCATATTGATCGGATTTTTCGATCAATATTGCTTTGATATTAGCCTGAAAATGGCGATAATACAAGCTAATATTCTAAATATTGATCGACTAAACGATTCAAAGAAGGAGATAAAATGAGCAAAATAACACTAGCTCGTACTAGAATTCAAGAATTCTTAAACCCACTTGTAAGTGCTTTTTCTAAAGTAAATCAAGCATCTGGAGAACTACAAGAGAAACTAGATAAAGGCATTGGCTTGGAAGAGCTTAGCTATCAGGATGGTGCTCGTAGTGAATTTATAAGTGAATTAAATAGAACAGTTGCTAAATCACTAGTGACTCCTGAATTTAAATTAGCAGAGCAAGATGATAGAGCTAAGCTGTTCAAAGAGCTTAAAGCTTTGAAAGCTGGCGAAGTTACTGAAGAAGCACTAAAAGCAATTATCCAGCCAAGAATTAGAGAAAATGAATTGAATGCAAGCTTTGATAAATTAATTGGACTTGTTGCTAAGAAATTCAAAGAAGCTGATCTCAAAAGAGTCACAGAATTATTTATAAAAGTTGCTGACTCATCTTATAATGATGATGATTTAAATGATATATACAATAGCGCGGACTGCTATGGGGCATTGCCAGGGAATCTAATTTCTTTTGAAATGGACTTTTTGAGTTTTTTAGATAAATTTCCTGAGTTCAAAGATACCAAAACAAATTAATGATCTGCCATAGGGTAAAGAATATTGTCTTCCTTGTGAATTCTTTGCCCTAAGATATTAAATAAGGCTTTTGTATCCTCAATAAAATCAATCGGCTTAGAATCTATATCAATATTGTCTTGCCATTTATTGCAATAATCTCTAAAAGCTTCACTCAAGCCTCCCATCTCATTAAAAAAACTTCTTGCTGTTTGCCTGATCGCAGGATTATCATGCTGGTAAAGCTTCGGATACAAAACCTTATCCTCCATAGCTAAGTGTGCTGATAATTTACCACTCAACTGAGAAAGTATTTTTATCGCTTCTGAACCATTCAATCGTTCAGGAAATAATAATTGTGAAAGTTCAGTGGCGCTTTTCAATATTTCGTCATGTTGACGCTTCAAACTATCCGTATAAGCCATAAAAATATTATTCCACCAAACGCTGTATTTATAACAGTTTGATGTAACTTGAAAGCTCTTTTAGCAAAACCAAATCTACTTTCAAATCAGTCAAATTATATTTCTTTACAATATCATCATCTAAGATTTGATCCACATCAATTTGATCTTCAAGCTCTGCTTTGATCATAGTTTTGGCGAGTTGCACCAAAAGAAGATTCTTATCAGAAAAATCAACTAAGGAAAGTGGCAGTTGAAATTTTTCAACAATTTGATCAGTAAGATCCAGACTACTAATACCAAACAACAAAGCCTCATAATCTAAAACCTGATACCACTCGGCAAGTGAATTGATTGAAATTGATTCAATCGGAGCATATTGATTGCTATAAAACTTTTTAAAAATACTCTGCGCAAGAAGCTCTAGTTGAGCCCTCATGAAAATATCACTAGCTTCATGATCTGGTAGATTTAATTGTTCTGCGAAATATCTCGCAAGCTTTGCTGTTAAAAGGCTTTCACGCCATCCCTCAAGATCCATAAAAAACTTTTTGGAAATTATGCTAAAAATTAAATCCTTAAGTCCATGTACCCCCAACCAATCAAAAGCCTCAGCTATATTTCTAGGATATCTTGGCAATTCAAATGCAGCAGAACGCACAAATTTAAATACGTTTGTATAAATGACTTCGTCTTGTTCTATAAGCTCTATTATTTCTGACCTTGTAACATCATCCGCCCCTAAACGAGTTATTAAATTGGACGCAACTGGCGATATAGTAGATAAATCGTTAACCTTATGACAATAATCTGGACTAGAATCAACTAACATACAAAGCCCCCCTTTGTAGAAGCATTATTCCACAAAAAATTGATAAGCACTTAGGTATTTTCCCTAAATTTCTGTCAATGAGTGATTTTCATCAAAATAGGTGGAATAACATATGCAGAAGGGGGCAGCACATGGATAGTGCAGATGTTTTTTACCTAGGAGTAACCCCACTTAACATTGTTTTAAGTCTAAGTCTAATCGTGCTTGGTGTATGGTTTTCAAGAAAAATATTTGAAGATATCGCAGATGAATTACAAAATAAACTCACAACGAGTTTATCAAGGTTTTTTGATGGAGCCAATAGACAACCATTATATGAGGTGTTTTATGGTTTACACCATTCTTCAACAGAATCATGGGTGGCATGGATCACCGCGCAAAGCGAAAAAAAACAAGAGAGAGCTTTCAGAAGATTATCGCAATATCTTCAAGAACCGCCAAAAGAACTAGGCTCTATAACAAAAGAAGTAGTTAAAGCTGTTTCTTTATTTAAGCATGAAGATAGCTATCAAGTACTTAGTCAATTACTTCAAAACACTAGAGAACAATGGGGAAAATACAAAGCCTTAAGTCAGTTCTATGAAGATGCCGCAATCGCAATCGTTGAGCTGAATCACGTAGATGCTGTTAAATTTCTAAGAGTAGAAATGAATCTAGTGAAAAACATAGTTGACTCTGAGAAACTCAAACTAAGTATTATTACTGCATTATCGAAATCTCCAAATCAAGATCTTATTAATAAAATTTTTCTTGATATCATGATTGACCCATTGCATGGTAAAAATATCAAAACAAGAATAATTAGCGAAATAAGTAAAATTGGCGATAAGTCATTTTTGGAATTTTTGAAAATGGTTATTAAATCTATAATCAGTCAAAAAGAAACTAAAGATTATGTGACTTTTGATCTGTGTTTCGAAGAGCTTCTTGAATTTGCCGGAATTAAAGATGACGATGAGCTTTTTGAAATTTTACTAATTGCCAGTCAGGATAAAGACTATGGCAACAGCGCAGTGAAAATCCTTGCTAGTAAATTAAAAAATCCAACTTTTTATATTAACCAAGAATTGCTTTTCAATATAGTTAAATTTTCTGATGCTAATGTTTTTGATGACTTAAGAATTGCTTTGGAGCTGCGATACTACTTTAACGAAGAAGAGAAAAGTATCATAGATTCTTATAAAGCAATTAATAAAATAGCAGGCAATAATCAATATCCAAAAGAAGAGATTTTGACGACAATCGCAAAAGAAACTATTAAACTTCCAGACATCTTAAAAGACTCATATAAACGACTTGAAGATGTTCTCAACAAAAAAACAAATTCAAGGGGTCTTCATTTATTAACTGGTGACTCAGAAATAGAAAAATTTTATTATGCAAAGATATGGGCGAAACAATACGAAAAAGAACTAATTTATCTAGATGTTGAAAAACTATTATTGTCGCCTGATAAGTTAGATGAAGCCGAAATGTATATAAGCAAGAAAAAACCTTGTTTAGTCTATTTTAAAAATCTAATAAATTTACTGCACAATTATAAAAATCCTGAAAACTCTAGAGCACAAAAGATCATGTCACTTATTGAAAAATTCCAGAATGACAGTCGCATTACTATGTTAGGAACCATAAGCTTAGATGCCATGGATATCAGAGATGATTTACCAACTATTCAAAAAATTATTAGTGAAGATTTGAGTGAGATTATCATCAGTAAAATCAACTTTGGAGAATTAACTGCAAAACAAAAACAAAAAATATATAGTTATTTTGAATTAAAGCTGAAAGATGACCGAGAAGTTGCTATTGATGGTCTTGAAGAATTTTTTGATGCAACAGAAAAAATGACTAATCTAACTTTTACCTGTTATATACTAGAGTATATGTCCCTTTCACTTTTAGCGATGGGGAAACTAATTACTCACGAACTGTATACAAATCTTCTAAAAAGGAAAGAAACCGAAAACAAGCTCATAAATCATGCATAAAGTCTTACTAATTGATGATTCCGATTTTATGAGAAACAGACTTCAAGAAATTTTGCAAAGTATGGGTAAAACTGTTGTTGCTCATGCTAAAAATGGCAAAGAAGGAATTAAATCATTTAAAGAACATAAGCCCGATTTGGTGTTCTTAGATATCAACATGCCAGAACTTAGCGGAAGAGATGCTCTCATTCAGATCATGAACATGGATCCAGAAGCAAAAGTTGTAATGTGTTCAACCATTGGTTCAGAAGATATTGTTGCGGAATGCATTCAAGAAGGCGCTATTCATTATTTACTTAAGCCTTTTATTAAAGACAATGTTATCAAAACTATTAAAGAGCTGGAAGAAAACCTATAACTAAATCTGCACTTTTAATCTATCAGTAAGTGTATTTAAATTATCTTTGACCTCATCAATATTATTAGCGATTCTTTCACTAGATTTTTCTTGTGCTTCTATTAATTTAAAAATTGAGGAGGAGATTAAGCTAATTGATCTAGCTGACTTTGTGGTTTTAGAAATAGAACCTAAAGCATGACCGATACCTTCCTGGATCAATTTTAATTTATCTTCAATGACTTTTAGTGAGACTTTACTTTGCTTCGATAATTCGTTAACTTCCGCGGCAACAATAGCAAAGCCCTTACCAGCATCTCCAGCTCTTTCTGCCTCAATACTGGCATTTAGTGCTATTACTCTTGTTTGAAGAGCAATTTCTTCAATGACTCCAACCATGCGCTCTACTTCTTCGTTATTACGATAAAGATCAACAATAATCTGTTCGGTTTCTTCAGATTCAGCTAAAGTAGAATTGATCATTTGATCTGCTTTTTTGGTATCAGATGCAATCCTGCGAGTGCCAGTAATTAATTTATCGATAGTTATATCAATATCTCCTACTGAACCAATAATCTCCTGAGCAACTTTACTAGAGATATTTTGAAGCCTTAATTTTGCTTGTGCCTCATCAGAATAAAAATTCATATAATCTAAGAGCAAACCAAAAATTGGCAAAGAAAATGATAATAATTCTAAATAGTGAGCAACGGTAAAACTCATACTAAGATTTTCACTCGGATCATAAGGTAAATAAATTTCAGTTGCAATAAGAGGAATTAATCCCATAAATAATGAAGCTTGAAAATTATCAAATTTATCATCTTGGATTTTTTTCAGCAATAGTACCTCGGATACCAATAAAAAAGCTAATGGTAACTTATGAAATAAATAAATCCAAACTTGTCCATGATCAAACATTCCAGATAAATTAAACAAAAGTTCAGAGACAATTATTAAACAAGCCGTCAACGAAGTACCATAAAACCAAGCCAATGAAGCATTTTGCTCGTTAGCCTTGTTAGAGGAAATCGCAAAGAAAAGCGCTATTGTATTAAAGACTTTGGTGATAAGAATACCGTCTGTGACATTTTCCATTAATTCCATTTGATCTGGCGTATTTATGTCATAGAAAAACAAATAAAAAGCTTTAAGCAAAGCCGTTAAGCCAAAAACTAAAGCCAATCTAAAAGCAAAATGATTTTCTTTGGTACGAAAATAAGTAAATGAAAGTAGAGAAATAAAAGCAGCAAGCATTGTAGAGGCTAGCTCCATCATTGAATAATCTCTGTAATTATGCAACGCAATTACGCCAATGCCTAAATTTGACAAGCCATAAGGCAATAAAGTAATCAACAATAAACTAATTGAATACTTGATCACAATATTCTGTTTTAAATATTGAGAAGAATTAACCATAGAACATATATTCCACTAGAATAAAGAAACAAGATCTAAATCATTTGACCTAGAAAAACCTCTATCTCACGTGGATAGTTAATTATTATGGAGAATAACGAGGATAAAGTTTTATTTGAGTTTTTAGATGAAGCTTTCTTCAATATAAATAGTTTTGAGACATCCTTATTGGATTTAGAAAAAAATGTTTCTGATGATAATACCATTGCCTCCATGTACAGAAGCCTACATACAATTAAAGGTGCACTTGGATTTTTTTCCTTCAAAAATTTAGAATCTCTGGTTCATAAGACCGAGGATATTTTTAATCATTTACAAAAAATAGATCAGGATGAATTAGAAAATCTATCATTCAAAAAAGACTTAATTAATCTGTTTTTTAAAGTAAACGATCAAATCAAAAATAGATTATATTCAGTAAAAAATAAAAAAACTGATGATGCCAAACTGGATGGTCAACTAATAGATGAATTGAGCAAATTCAATCAGTTTTTCTTGAAACATAAAAAAAGCAATGAAAATAAAGAAACTAAACCAAAGCTTAGTACTTTGCAACAAAAAGTTCTCGAACAACTAAAACAAAAAAGCAATGATACCAACAAAATCAATGACAACATAGAGCTT
>JAJTHA010000134.1 GCA_021299565.1 Candidatus Caenarcanales bacterium | reverse complement strand
GAGGCACAAAATTAACACAAAGTAAATTATACACTTATCTAATAAATAGAATAAATTTTCAGTATAGAATAAAAGTTCTATGTTCAATCTTTCGTTTATTAGCAGCAGCCTTCAATTAATTAGTTTGATTATAATTACCGGTGGAACCATTACTATTGGTGCTCTAGCGGCTCCAACACTATTTAATTCACTTAGCCGCGAGGAAGCTGGTTCTGTGATGGTAGATATTTTTAACAGGTTTGATAACTGGATAAAAGTCTCCGCGATCATTTTGCTTAGCGCAAAAATTATTGAAATGATTTTTGTCAAACCCACTTTTAATGCTGGCGGCATCATTACTTTGCTTTTGGTGATTGGTATAGCTGCAATTAGTTTTTATATGGCATTTGTTTTGTCACCGCAAATAAACACTGCTTATGAAACTGACGATAAACTATTTTTAGATTTGCACAAACAAAGCGAGCTTTTACACAGAGTTAATTTTTTACTAGGTTTAGTACTATTAGCAAGTTTCGCTGTTTAGAAGAAACCTTCTCAAGATATCCACAAAAGCTCTTACAAAAGGTTGACTAGCGTATCTTTATATGGTAATATATAAGTATGAGCACAGTTTTATCACCAAAACAAGAAGAAACCGCGGAAGTCATTTATAGACTCACTAATAAGTTTAATTTCCCCCCCACCCTGGACGAGATTGCAGCGGAGATGGGAATCACCAAGGGCACTTTGCAGTACCACATGTCAGCTCTCAAAAAGAAATCTGCCATTACTTGGAATCCTGGCTCCGCAAGATCAGTCCGTATTGTAGATATGTCTGTAGTGGGACATTGTCAAGAAAAATTTCCTAATATAGTTAAAGACAACTATGGGATCAGCTACAAGTCTCAACAAGACAATTCAGAATTTAGTTCTGGAACAAGATCCATTCCTATACTTGGCAAAATAGCTGCCGGTCAACCCTTTACAGTGATGGATGAAACCGATGAATATTTGGAATTGGATAGTTACTTCGCTGATGGTTGCTACGCCCTTAGAGTCAAAGGTGAGAGCATGATAGATGCTTTTATTTGTGATGGGGATTTGGTCTTGGTAGAACCAAGAGATATTCCTCGCAATGGAGAAATTGTAGTTGCACTTATCAATGATGAATCTGCCACTCTCAAAAGATATTTTCATGAAGGAGATCGCATCAGACTTCAGCCAGAGAATCCTACTATGCAAGCGATTTACGTCGATCCAAGTAAACAAAAACTACGTGTTCAAGGTGTAGTCAAAGGCATAGTCAGAAAAGTCTAAGCATGCATGATCTAGCCTACACAATTCCAGCAACGGTAATTTTGTTTTTGGGGCTTGGTTATTTTCTGGAAAATAATCTAGGCATCAAATGCATGGCGATATGTGTGATAGTTGGTGCTATTTTAGGCTTTGTGCTTACTATCTATCGCGCGTTGAAGAAAAAATAACCGCTTCTGTCATCCTGAGGAGCAGCAAAGCTGCGACGTAAGGATCCACCATGCATAAGCCAGGATGAGATCCTGACGTCGTGGACGAAGTCCACTCCTCAGGATGACGGAAGAAGGACCCTAAAATTTCTTAGCTCCTCATGGTGACACTTCTCTGAGACGTAATCAAAACTTCTTTTTCGAAATCAAATCATCAAGTTCATAAATCTTATGAATTTTTTCCATGCTTTTAGATTTTTTGTCATCGAAATCCATCAAAAACTTTTTGTATTCTTCAACCACACTAGGCTCGAATTCTTTGGTTGGTTTTGAAGTTATGTCAGTTATAAAGCTGTTTGAACGCAAATCGTCATCTCGATGATTTTTGCCAGTCCAAAAACCCATATATTTATCTAATAGCGTCTGATTTTCAGCCGCCACTGATTTTAATTGCTGTGTGTTTTTTATTTGCACTTGCTATATGGCTGATAGCATGCAGGATTTAAGGTTTGGTTAAAACTGGTGCTTAGGAGGAGAATTGAACTCCCGACCTCTTCATTACCAATGAAACGCTCTACCACTGAGCTACCCAAGCATTTTAATTAATGAACCTGAAATTTTTCGTCAAATTCATCAAACTTACCAAGAAATCGTTCAGAGCAAGGCTTGCGAGTCCGAAAAAATTGGAGTTTACTGAACGTAAATGAGATTTTTGAGGACGAGCGTAACGCAGCTATGGACGATTTCGAGACTAGTCTATTCTAGCAGACTGCTTTTCTGCTTCGTATTTGTCTGTTACCTGCTTAAGAAATTTATAAACCTTATCACCCGCCCATTCACCAGGCTTATCAAAGTAATGAATACCTTTCACACAACCTAAAATTGTCACTAAAGGTCTAACTACATTTTTTAAAACATGTGGAACGTTAGCTGAGTTATAAATTTTTTCCTGAATTGCATTCATCGTTCTTGCTGCAATAGTAGTAAGAGCAACTACCGAAACTCCATCTTGAACTACTTTTTTGGCACCAGCAAGTGGATTTTGTTCTTGTATCGCTTCGTACATAGAACGCACACCAGTAGTAACAAAAGTCATGCCCCACAAAATGTTATAAAACAATTTGCGAAACATAGGGGGTGCCTTCAGCTGTTCCCAAGTGGGATCCGCAGCTTCTGCAAGCTCATTTTCAAGTGACAAAACTTTTCTAACTATACTGCTGTCAGCAAAAAATATTTTATAAAACTTATGAATGCCCTCTATCTCGTTGAGCTTGGATAAAAAAGCTTTTGACTTAAAATATAATTTTTTGCCCGTACCATCTCCAGGCTGAGCGATATAAGGCTCTGAAGCTTTCGAAAGCTCGCGCATTAATTCAAGCTTGGGAATTAATTCTTGAGGCTTGATATCTTCCTTAGGTAAAGCTGCATTTACAGGCGCCTCTAGTTGAGGCTGAGGCCCCGCAAGGGTTTTTGGTGTTGCGACTTGTATTGTCATCGATTGAAAATAGCCAAACTAACTCGTAAAGCTATATAGAAATATTAACATATCTTCTTAACCTAAAAAATAAAACACATATCAAAAAATGCTATTTTTACTAGCAATGACCAGGTTTTTAGCGATTATTGCATTAATTTATTTTAGTCTTCAACCAAGTTTTGCGGTTTTTGGCTTATTTGACGAGGATGAGCAAAAACCCGATAAAGAAACCTTAACTGAAAAGGGGCAGGACAAGAATAGCGATAAGCAAGAAAAGGAGAGCAAAGGTCATGAGTCAGCAATCATTAAACTTACAGAAATTGATGAAAACGGTAAAAAAGAAAAATCCAAGCTTGAATCTAACAAGAACTCTCAAGAAGATAACGAAGTCGAAAAAGTCAGAGCAAAGCTCAAAGAAAACGAAGAAAAAACGTTAGACTTCATTTTCCCAAACATATCTGATTCTGCTGCTAAGTTAGAATCAGAAAAATATTTCAGCAAATCAGAAAAAGAGCAATTGCTTGAATTATGGCGAGCTACACTAGCGCGCAATAGAACAATTCAATTCATTATTGCTGCGCTTTCGAATAATTCTAGTGATCAAGAAAAAAATAATCAAATCATGCAAACACTGTCAAGAGCAATGTTTGTGCCCTTTTATGCATTAGCTGCTGTTAGTGAAAGCTCATTGATAACTGGCGGTAGTGCAGTTGGTGCAAGAGTATTAGGAGAAGTAGTTGATGGGCACAATCAAGACAAATCTCAAACCAGACAAATTACAAAAACTGATTTGATAGTTTTATTTATGCTTGTAGATGAAGTCGCTGAAAGGCTTCGAAGCACTTATCAAAAATACCGCAACACCAAAATCGAAAGAGAATTGATTCGCTTTGAATTGGAGCCGGCAAGACGAGATGCAATAGAAGCGATGGAAGCGCAAGAAAAATCAGCGATGTTTCTTACAAGAGTCATAGTCAGTGACCTTGAACAAAGGCAAAGAAGAAATAACCTTGAATTTCTAAGTCTTAGAAGGACTTTAATTGAACTAGCTGGAGATGAATCCGTTGATGCGCTTGACGTTTATATAGATCTTGAGATACAAGAACAAGTCAAAGATATATTAGGGGTATAATAATTCAAATGAAATTGAAAACCAGCTTGATTGCTTTATCTTCTGCTCTTGTAATTAATAGCCCATGCTTGGCAGATGATGATTTCTCCCAAAAAGTTCTTGATGTGATTCGTCAAAATCCCCAAACTATTGTAGAAGTTCTCACAAAATATCGCAAAGAAGAAATTGCCAAGCAAGAAGAGCAACAACTAAAAGAACTGATCGCAAACCCTTATAACATAACGATCGGAGAATCACCGATACTAGGCAAAAAAGATGCCAAATACACTTTGGTAATATTTTCAGATTTTGAATGTCCATATTGCAGAATGGCCAATAATACAATTGATGATCTTAAAAAAATATATGGCGAAAACGTCTCTGTAGTATTTAAAAATTTCCCATTAAGTTTCCATCCCAATGCAAAAGCAGCTGCTTATGCCTCTTTGGCGGCTCACAAACAAAATAAATTTTGGCAATACCATGACGCTTTATGGTTAAATCAAGAGGATCTAAACGATGCTACTTTTATCAAAATTGCTACAGAGTTGAGCTTGGATCTTGATAAATTTAACAAAGACAGAAGCAGCGAAGAAATCGCTAAAGCCGTAGAAAAAGACATGCAAGACGCTGAATTATTTGCCATTGATGGAACTCCAGCCTTTTTTATCAACGGCATTAAGGTAGTCGGAGTGCAAGAATCAAGTGTTTTTGAAAAAATCATTAACAAAATCAACGAAAAAGCTCCTAACTAGGGTGCTATAATAATTAGCTTATGGCAAATACTCAAGAAACTAATATCCACGCTTTGTTAAGTGACCTAAATGATTTTTGTCCAAATATTTACCAAATGGCAAAGGACTTAGCAGGAATTGCTAAACAAGTCAAAGAAAATACTAAAGAAGAAGCTGAACCGCCTAAACCAGTTTTGGAAGCTATTGAAATGATGTATGCTTCAAAATTCTCAAACTAATTTTGTGAGCTCAGAACATTCACATATCGAAAGCTGTTGCAAAACAGGCTTACCTGTATGTAGAAGAATGTTTAATATCAATCTGGCTCTTGGCTATACCGAAGAGTTTTATAGTCTAAAAGCATTATCAGAAATGCACAATAAATCCATGGATGAAATGTTCGATTTTGCACTAGATTATATATTTGCTCGTGATTGCTTCAGTAAAGAATGGAAAAAAATGAAGGATCCAAACGAATGTCCATTAGCAAGTCAATGCGTTAAGGAGAAATGTTTTAAATCATGATCATCAAAAAAGAAAATTTAAAAGAATTCATTGGCAAGCTAAAAAATGAACAGAAAACCATAGTTATGACTAATGGTTGTTTTGATATTCTGCATATCGGGCACGTTGAATACCTAAAAAAATCAAAATCGCTCGGAGATATTTTGATAGTGGGTTTGAACTCTGATTCAAGTGTGAAGAAACTTAAGGGTCCGACAAGACCTATAAATAGTGAACTTGATAGAGCAGGAGTACTTGATGCACTAAAAGCTGTCGACCATGTTTGTATCTTTGATGAGAACGATGCTTCAAGCTTAATGGAACTTTGTCAGCCGGATATATATACCAAAGGTGGTGAATACAGAATAGAAGAATTGCCCGAGTATGCTACTGCAACAAAACTAGGTTGTAAAATAGTATTAGTAGATATGGTCAAAGGCAAATCTACTACTAATTTAGTCAATCAAATCAACCAACATTAGAACCTTGCACAAAAATCCAATCAAACTGCTAATAATATTTTTTTTGTTTTGCAGTCTACTGACTGCAAAAGCTGATACTGCCATAAGTTCATCGATTGATAGAAATGAATTGAATCTTGGTGACGTTGTTAGAGTCTGTTTTACCATCACTGATTCAAACATAAAAAGTTTTGATTTCCCAAATATGACCAATGACTATCAAGTGATAGGAAGATCATCTAGCACTAGTATTCAAATCATCAACGGTGTGCGTAGCGATAAAAAAATCTTTGAATTTATTATTCAACCACTGCATCCAGGCAATATCACTATACCTGGAGCAAACGCGACGGATGGTGCAAATAATTTTTCTACTGCTCCAATTAATATTCTTGTACATGGAGCGGCAAACAGAGTTGCCAATAATAGTGCTACTAATCATCAAGCAAACAACAACGTCGCAGAAAACAGTTCTGAAATTTTTGCAAAACTTAGTGTTGATAATCCAAATTTATTTGTCAATCAAAAAAGCACATTGAGAGTCAAAGTCTATCACCGTGGTAATTTGAAGGGATTACATATACCACCAGTCAAGCTTGATGATTTTGTTCAAAAAAGAAATGACAAAGCCAAAGAATACAAAGAATCAGTTAATGGCAAAGAATATTTGGTTTATGAGATAAGCTATGTGATTTATCCCGCCAAAGCAGGATCCCTATATATACCGAAATATAAACTAGAAGGCACAATTATTCAGGAATCTCCAATGGCAAGAATGGATCCTTTTATGGCGTTTTTTGGAGGCTTTTATGAAGAGAAGGAAATCAAATTGCAAACCAATTCTCTGACCATTAATGCAAAATCCATGAATGGTAAAGAACCACAGGGCTTTTCAGGATATATCGGCAAACTAAATGTTAGTCACAAAATTGATAAAACAGAAATCAACAGCGGGGATGCGGTAATTATTACAACAATTATCAGCGGCGATGGTGAAGCAAACAGTATCGATGAAGAGCTTATTGAAGAGTCCGAAGATTATACTGCCTTCAAGGACAAAGGAAAAGAAAACATTGGACTAGCTAGCTTCTCAAAAGTGCTTAATTATACGGTTTTACCGGGAGAAGGATTAGAGAAAGTCACTATTAGAATAAAACCAATTGTAATTTTTGATCCGGCAACTAGAGAATACAAAACCATTGGCGAGAAGAGCTTCGAGGTCTCTATCAAAAATGTTGTCAAGAAAGATGAGAAAGCAAAAAAACAAGAACGCAAAAAACACAAAAAGTTACTTAAATCCAAAGACTATGTAATCAACTATAAGTTAATCTACAAGATACTTTCATGGATAGGGATTGCAATTGCTATTTTAATTGGCTTTGGGATTATTTATTGGTTGATTAAATTTTATAGAGCTAATAGAAAAATTTGGACTTATACCAAATCGATCTCAGACGCAAATAGCATTCCTGAAATTTCTCTCTTGATAAAAGACATTTATGGTTTGAAAAATAATTTGCTTTCTGCTGAGCAGAAAATAAAAATTGACAACTTCTTGGAAATGACTGATAAATACAATTATGGTCTTGCAGGGAAACTTGCTGTTAAAGAAATTCGTAAAACTGCTT
>JAJTHA010000135.1 GCA_021299565.1 Candidatus Caenarcanales bacterium | reverse complement strand
GCATCTCCCGCCAGGTAAAATCCATTCGCCCAATAAGTATGATGATATCTTTCTTTATCACCCCAAATGCTTCTTGCCATTGAAGGCAAAGCAGATTTAATGGTGAGTAATTTCAATTCACTGATTTCTGCTTCAACACCTGGCAAAGGCAATCCAGCAGAGCCAGGTTTCATTGTATGAATCCCCGGAAGAGTAGTGATCATAATGCCTCCAGTTTCAGTTTGCCACCAAGTATCTACAATCGGGCAATTGTTTTTGCCGACTTGCTCATAGTACCAAAGCCAAGCTGCCGGGTTGATAGGCTCTCCGACACTACCCAAAAGCCTCAGGCTACTCAAATCATGACCCTCAAGGTGCTTGTCGCCCCAAAGCATAAAAGATCTAATTGCTGTGGGAGCTGTATAAAAAACCGTGACTTTGTGTTTGGCGATTAATTGCCAAAATCTTGATTCATCTGGATAATTTGGAGCACCATCATAAATGAAAATCGTCTTGCCCGCAGCTAATGGACCATAAGCAACATAACTATGTCCCGTAATCCAGCCAATATCAGCCGTGCACCAAAAAATATCTTCATCTTTTAAGTCAAATACCCAATTACATGTAAGTTTTGCCCACAATAAATATCCCGCGCTTGTGTGTAAAATCCCCTTTGGTTTACCTGTGCTTCCACTTGTGTAGAGTATGAAACTGGGATGCTCGGCGGAAAGCCACTTGCAGTCTATCTTTGAGCCAGTTTTTATTATGGAGCTCCAACTTATTAATTCTCCGGAGCTTTTTTGAAACTGGAGATCATATTCAAAATTGCAAATAATTTTTGAAACGATAGAAGATTCACTTACGGCTTCTTCAATGGTATCTATTAATCTCACCAATTGTCCTTTACGGTAAAAAGCATCAGTGCAAATGATATATTTGGCATTTAAATCTTCTATTCTATCTTTTAGGGCATGAGCAGAAAAACCAGCAAAAACCACACTGTGAACTGCTCCTATTCTTTGACAAGCATGCATAGCTACGATTGCTTTTATTGATATCGGCATGTAAATAATCACGTGATCATTTTCTTTAAGACCTAGGCTTTGTAGCGCACTAGCAAAATCTTGCACTTGATCAAGAAGTGCTTGGTAGCTTATTCTCTCTACTGTTCCATTCTCTCTTTCAAAAATTATCGCGGTTTTATTGGGATTCTTTTTGACATTTTGATCAAGACAGTTGTAGCTTATGCTAGTTGTCCCATCTTCAAACCAAGAAAATTCATATGGCGAATGTGATTTTTCTTCGAAGACTTTGGAAAAATCTTTATTCCAAGTCAGATTCTCTTTTGCTAGTTTCGTCCAAAAATCTTGTTTTGATCTCTGGAATTGCTCTTGGAGCTCTTGATAATGATTAGAAGATAAGTTAGCTTTATTGATGAATTCTTGATTGGCTTTAAAGCTTTGCATAGAAACATTTTAACTGATAGTATTGATCTTATGAACCAGGATATTAATCAAGCTGCAAGCGCTGCTCACAAAGCTAGTATCCTTGAAATCATTGGTTCAGCTGTTCTTAATTTAGAAAGTTCTTCAAAATATATTACTAGTAATAAAATACAGCCATTTCAATTCGTTAAGTATTTGGTTTTTTTGGGTTACGAATCTTTGCCAATGATTTTGATTTTGACTGGAATAGCTACTATGATTCTGACACTGAATACCTCTATTGAATTGAGTCATCAAGGTGGAAGAGAATTGATAGGGGCTTTGATTTGTGTGGCTAATTTAAGAGAGATTGTTCCGATATTTACATCATTCGCTCTTGCCGCTAGATGTGGTACTGCTCTTACTGCGGAGATTAGTACTATGAAAGTAACTGAGCAAATTGACGTTTTAAAAGTTTTCAAAATTAGTCCAAATTATTTTTTAACTACTCCAGTGATTTGGGCAACTGCTTTGTTGATTCCTTTTATCGTTGCTATGGTAATCATTACTAGTGTTATTTCTGGCATGATAGTCGCTAAACTTACTGTACAACTGGAGTTCACTGAGTTCTTGGATTCAGCTTGGAAAATGCTGACACTTAAAGAATATTTTTATCCAGTTCTAAAAACAGAAATTTTTACTATTTTTAGTATGCTCATCAATATCACTATGGGTTTTAATTGCAAAGGTGGCGCTAGAGAAGTTGGACTAACTACAACTAGAGCAACATCAATAGTGATAGTAGGTATAGTTATCCTCGATGGACTTCTAACACCAGTGCTATATATGTAAGCTCTCACCCCTATAAAACACCTAGACTAAATACACTAATTATTTGATTTTCAAAGCTAATTTGGGTCATCAAGCTGAAGCTAAGAACCTAGCATTCATTGGAATAATGCCTTTGGAGTTAGATAATCGTGTCAACAATTTATCGTAATAAAAACGCTTTAAAACAAGGTCTCATGGTGCAATTGCAAGCCTATAGAAACATTGCTATAAAGTCTGCCCTTTTACCTTGGACATTGGCTTTTATGGCTCATTTTTCTTATAAGGTCATGGTTACAGATGCTGTGCAAATTCAAATTGACGAGCAAATGTACGAAAGCTTTTTATTCTCAATTGGTTTTGGTGTCATTGGTTATTGTTTAGGCGGAATTATAAGCGCGAATTTTCAAAGAAGAAGAATGAGGCAGCTTAATGCTGATCGTTTAAGACGCAAGAAAAAACTTGAAGAGCAAGTTGCAGTACGAGAAGCGAAATTACAAATGTTAAATAGAGGAGCAAGGTAGATAATGAAAGATTCACAAACAAATTTAGAACAGGAATTAATATTTTCTGCCAAAAGAAAAAATCAAAGTCTTGCGTCAAATATTGATGAGAACAGCAAAGAGAGTATCAAGCTTAGAAATAAAGAAGAGTCTGTCAAGCTTTGGAATAGTTATAGTGCCAAAAATAAGCCACTACAACTGCGTGAGCAATTGATTCGTAGATATGCTTATATCGTTAATTGGGTGATTGGAAGATTTCCTAATTTAGAGACGGCTGATTTCGATAAAGAAGATTTGATGGGTTATGGAACTATTGGATTGATAGAAGCTATTGATAGGTTTAATCCCCAGCAAAAATGTTCATTTGAGACATTTGCTATAAATCGTGTTAGAGGAGAAATTCTTGACTTCTTGAG
>JAJTHA010000175.1 GCA_021299565.1 Candidatus Caenarcanales bacterium | reverse complement strand
TTCATAGTTTTTTGATCTGTTGATTTGAGTTTTTTCTTTTAATTCGTATGGATCGAAATAGATTTCCATATCTTGTTCCATCCCCAAAAACTGCACTCTAATTGATTGAAAAAACTCATTCTTGAAATCAATAGTATTACTAAGTGGCTCTGCGTATTCGATAGCTTTAAATTCACTCTCAAAGCTTTGCTCTTGCAAACCAGTGCTCATAGGGGTTTGTTCTTCTGCTTTTACGGTAAGAGCAAACAAACATGATGATAACAAAATAAATCTAATAGGCTTTAGCAATCAATATCTCCACATTTTTATCACTAATTTGACCAGAAAAAATACAAGGCACTTTTGATGCGTCAAGTTCCTTATCATCAGGCATACATCTAATTGAAGCTTTAAATTTTTCTTTCAACAATGGTTCAATCGCCACATCACCATTCCACATAGCTCTAACAAATCCACCTTTTGATTCCAAAATGCTAGCAAGCTCATCAATAGTGTTAGCTTGACTTGTATGTTCTTTACGAAAGTCCATCGCTCGCTTCAAAAGTCCAGCTTGAATTTCTTCCAAAAGATTTTTGAGATGACTAGCTATGCCCTCTCTGGCTATACCTTTATCCTTTGAACGAATATCTCTTCTATGAATTTCAACTACATTGTTTGTCATGTCATTTGGTCCGACTACGAGCCTGACAGGGACACCTTTTTGCTCGTATTCATTAAATTTTATACCTTGGCTGATATTGTCTCTAGCATCAATTTTGGTAGTGATGCCAAGTGCTTGTAATTCATCGTTAATAGTTTTGAGATGAGCCACAAGAGAACTATTGTCTTCATTGCGCTTAAGTATAGGAATTAAAACAACTTGATAAGGTGCAATTCTTGGAGGCAATATCAATCCCACTTCATCATGATGTCCCATCACAAGAGCTCCCACTAATCTAGTACTAACACCCCAGCTTGTTTGATAAGCGAAATCCAATTGATTGTTTTCGTTTGTAAATTTTGTCTCAAAAGCTTTTGCAAAATTTTGCCCAAGATTGTGAGAAGTACCAGCTTGCAAAGCTTTGCCGTCTCGCATCAAAGCTTCAATAGTATACGTAGACTCAGCTCCGGCAAATTTTTCTGATTCAGTTTTTTTGCCTGTGAAAACTGGAATTGCCAAATAATCTTCTAATAATTTTTTGTATTCTTGAAGCATCATCAAAGTCTCTTCTTGTGCTTCTTTCCAAGTAGCATGACAAGTGTGACCTTCTTGCCACAAAAACTCTGTTGTACGCAAGAACAATCTTGTGCGCATTTCCCATCTAACAACATTTGCCCATTGATTGATTTTGAGAGGCAGATCTCTATAAGAGCTGATCCACTTGGCAAACATATAATTGATTATGGTTTCTGATGTTGGTCTCAAAACATATTTCTCAGCAAGTTCTTTGCCACCAGCATGAGTAACAACTGCGCATTCAGGTGCGAATCCCTCTACGTGCTCTGCTTCTTTTTGCAAAAAGCTCTCAGGGACTAGCATAGGGAAATATGCATTTTCGTGACCGGTTTCTTTGATTCTTTTGTCTAAAATATTTTTGATATTGTCCCAGATACTATAACCATAAGGTCTTATTACCATGCAGCCTTTGACGGGACTATAATCAGCCAATTGTGCGTTGATTGCAATGTCAGCCAGAATACTTTCAGCGTTTGCTAAATTTTTTCCAGCATCTGGTTTGTTTTTTTGTTCTTGTAAATTACTCACTTATATGATTATAGCGAATTTGGAGAGCCTTTCTGCGCTTGTAATTTAGCACCAAGACTTGATCTCGAAACACGCTTACCGTTTTCGGTCTCTACAAAATCTTCCATAATAGGTTGTTTACTGTTTTGTAAATTAGCATTATTGATTAGCTCTTGCAAAGCCGAAGTTGCTTTTTTTAGTCTTCTAGAAACCTGCATCTGAGAGATGCCTAGCAATTGAGCGACTTCTGCTTGAGGAATATCTTGGAAAAAAATCAAATCGATAATTTGTGCAAGAGGTTCTTTAAGTTTGCCTATCAATTCTTCGATAATCAAAAACTCTTCACGGGTATCGTTCTTCTTATGTTCTTTGATATCCATCAAAGTATCAATAAGATTGGTATCGTTCTCTCCCGCTGATGAGCCTGATGAAAGCGTTTGATCAAGAGAAACCAGAGTGCGTCTTCTATCTACTTCATAAGCTTCATGAATTTTGTTTTGTTTAACATCTTGTAAAACTTCAGCAATTTCCAAGTCAGTTGGATCACGACCGAACTCACCTCTCAGTCTTTCGACGATTTTATTTATCCTAAAACTCAACTCTTGCAATTCACGCGGAGCTCTTATCATAGAAGTTTTGTCTCTTAGATAATGTCTGATTTCACCAGTGATGAGATGCGTTGCATAAGTGGTAAATTTGGCACCAGCATCTGGGTTAAAATATTCAATTGCTTTAATTAATCCAATTGAACCAATTTGAATCAAATCATCCACAGGGTCAGTGCTACGACGAGCAAGACCATGAGCGATTTTTTTTACTAAATTAAAATTTTGTTCGACAATCTTATCGCGAGCGCGCTTATCTTGAGTCTTTTTGTATTTGGCGAGAAGTCTGTGCAATTCCTGGGCTTGTTCGTTTTTTATGAAATTGTCTTCTTTTTGACTCGCCATCTTGATACATAGTAACAGAAATCCTTAACTTGTCACAAAACTGACACTCGCATCAGTTTTGTGATATGATCTAGGTTGAGGCTTGCTATGAAATCGTTCAGAGCAAGGCTTGCGAGTCCGAGCTACCCGGAGTTTACTGGTTGTAAATGAGGATAGCGAGGACGAGCGTAACGCAGCTATGGGCGATTTAATAGCAAGCCCGAAGGATTGATATGAAGGGAGCGAGAGTATTAGCATGGGGCAGAGCAGTACCAGATCAAGTGGTAACAAACCATGATTTGGAGAAACTTTTTGAAACTAGTGATGAATGGATAGTTCAACGAACAGGTATTAAAGAACGTCGCATCGCAAAACCAGAAGATACAGCAGTGTCATTGGGAGCCAAAGCAGCCCAAAACGCTCTTACTAAATCCGGGCTTAAAGCTGAAGACATAGATCTAATTATTTGCGCAACAGCTACTGGTGACTATCTTTTTCCTGCAACTTCATGTCTCATTCAAGACAAACTTGGAGCGATTAATGCTGCTAGTTTTGATATCTCTGCTGCTTGCACAGGATTTATTTATGGACTCAACACTGCTTATACTTATATCGCGAGTGGTCAATTCAAAAATGTCTTGGTGATTGCGGTTGACCTTATGTCCCGCTTCACAGATTGGGGTGATAGACGCACAGCAATTATTTTTGGAGATGGTGCTGGAGCTGCTGTTTTGCAAGCATGTGCTCCAGAAGAAAATGCGTTCAAATCTTTTTATATAAAATCAAGAGGTGATGGCGATTGTACTTTATATGTCCCAAACGTAGGCAATCAATATCCAGTTAAAGCTGAAGACATCACTGCTAAACCAACTATGGTTTATATGGATGGACAAGCTGTTTATCAGTTTGCTGTTAAGGCAGTGCCTGATGCTCTGGAAAAGGCTCTAGCAAAGGCTTCCATGGTTGCAGCTGATATAGACTATTTCATACCGCACCAAGCAAATTATCGAATAATCGAAAGTGCTGCCAAAAGATTTAAAGTGCCTGTAGAAAAATTTATTTGCAATATAGATCGTTACGGCAATACAAGCGCAGCGAGTATCCCTATTGCTCTTGATGAAGCTCTGGAAAACGGCACTATCGATCCTAAACAAAAACACAAACTTGCTTTTGTTGGCTTCGGCGCGGGACTTACTTGGGGAGCTTGTGTCCTAGAGTTTTAAGAAGCTCTAAGTTATATAACCAGCTCCTGAGAGTAATTTAAAGTCATTGCGAGCCGCAAAGCGGCGTGGCAATCCAGTTTAATTGTGCATCGTGGACTCCCACGACCAGCTTCGCAGGTCTCGGAGTGACATTATAGTTATTAATTTGACTGATGGTAACCAATCACCTTCAAACAGGTTCTAAGATATAATGTAGGTCATGAAGCTTAAAGAAATAATGTTCTTAGTGGAAGAAGACCCAGATGGAGGTTATTCCGCAAAAGCCATGGGAGATCAAATATTTACTCAAGCTGAAGACCTTGCTTCACTGAAAACAAATATCAAAGAAGCCGTTCAGTGTCACTTTGAAGATTCAAGTGAAACTCCTGAATACATTAGATTGCACATAGTCTTGGAGGAAATTTTTGCGAATTCCTAGGGATCTATCTGCTGATCAGTTGATCAATCTCTTGATTAAGAAATTGGATTTTGCCGTAACTAGACAAGTTGGTAGCTATATAAGGCTTTGCACAAATTACACTGGTGAGGAATATAGAATAACTATCCCCAATCATAGTTTCATTAAGATAGGCACCCTAAATGCCATATTAAATGAAATTGCAAATTATTTAGGAATCAACAAGGATGAACTTATAAAAAAACTGTTTGCCTAGATTTATGCTCGACACCATCATAAACAAATTCAAAACTCCTATAGAACAAGCTTTGGATGATTGCCTCAGTAATCATGGTTTTGAACAAAGTATTCTAGATGAAGCCCTCAAATATTCTGTTCTCAATGGCGGCAAAAGACTCAGAGCAATTCTTGCACTACTCACAGCAGAAGCAGTTCTCAAAAAAGAATTTGAATTCAACGAAAATCCAGCAAAAGATTTGGCGCTTGCCTTAGAACTCGTTCACGCAGGCTCATTAATTCATGATGATTTACCTTGCATGGACAATGATGATATGCGCCGCGGCAAAGCCACTAACCATAAGGTTTTTGGAGAAGCAACTGCACTACTTGCTGGGGATTTTTTGTTGTGCTATCCGATTTTGCTGCTCAAAAATTCAGCGCAAGCTCAAGAGCATTTCACCAAAGCGATTCTCAAAATGATTATTGGACAAGAGATGGATATGGAACTGACCAGTAGTAATTCAAATGATTTAAACAAACTTCAAAGCATGGAAGCACACAAAACCGGAGCTCTCATCGAAGCGAGTGTTAGCTGCGCAGCAATGATAGTTGCGGCTAAACAAAATCAAATCCAAGCACTTAGCCAATTTGCTTCTAATATAGGTTTGGTTTTTCAAATCACTGATGATATTTTGGATGCAACAGCAACAACAGTAGCGCTTGGTAAAACAGCTGGCAAAGACCAAGCACAAGACAAATTCACTTATGTTAAATATTATGGACTAGAAGCCGCTCAGAATAAGGCAAAAGAAATAATTCAAAAATCTAAAGACTTAATCACATCAATAGATATATATCCTGATAAACTACTAGTGATAGCTGATTATGTTCTGTCTCGCAAAAATTAACGCCAATGGTTTTGAAGTGCTAACTTCTCTTGTTGTTGCCAATGTCGCTGCTCAGGTTTTGAAAACTATAATTTTTGCTTTGCAAAACGGTAAACTAGATCCGCGCATGTTAGTAACAACTGGTGGTATGCCATCTAGTCACAGCGCCTCTGTAGTAGCGATGGCTACTAGTGTTGGGCTTATTGAAGGTTTTGATTCTGTGGTATTTGCGCTGGCGGCAGCTTTTGCAATTGTAGTGATGTATGATTCAGCTGGCATCAGAAGATCAGCGGGCAGACAAGCAGCTGTATTGAATCGCATCATTAATGATGTACTGTCACCAGAGCACAAAGTACGTGAAGGCAGACTCAAAGAGCTTTTGGGGCATAGTCCTTTTGAAGTTATCGTAGGAGCCCTTTTGGGAATATTTATAGCTATACTACTTAGATATTTCATAGTAGTCACTATTTATGGTTAAAGCAATTATTCTTGCGATTCATGGTCTCAGCGGACATACCGGCTGGTTTAATCCACTAAAAGATGAATTCATAAAATATGATATTGATTTTCATGCAATTGATCTTCCGGGTTTCGGGCTCAATCATAATCAAGCAAATCCTTCAAACCCATATTTAATAGGGCATATAGATGCCTATCTAGACTGGATAAAATATTGCCAAAGCAAATATCAAGAACTCAAATCCAAAAACCCAAATAGCATTATTTGTGTGATGGGTCATAGCTTGGGAGCAGTAGTTGCTTGTCAATTGCAACTAGCACCACAGGACAAATTGATTTTATCGGTGCCAGCTTTCAAGGGCGCCAAAGCCACTTTTAATCCGGTTTTCACGATTTTGACATTAACGAAAGTGATTATTGGCAAATGGATTTTTGGAAAAGATATTTATATTACTCTACCTGTTTCACAAAAATCGCTAGATAGTCCAGCGATGAAAGATCCACTCAGAGTTGGAGTTGTGACTCAAACTTTGTTGTTTGAAATTTTGAAAATGCAAGCAAACGCACGCAAAATTATCTCTAAAATAAATTCAAAACTTTTGATGATACAAATCGAAGATGATAAGGTTGTCGATAATGCAACTCAAGATTTAGTTTTTGATGAGATAGTTAGTTCAAAAAAAATCAAAAAAACGTATAGCGGTGTTGATCATGATTGGATTTGGTATGACATAACTACTGTAATTGCCAAAGATATTGCTGAGTGGTGTATCTAAATTTTTGTCATCCTGAGGGAGCGAAGCGACCGTCAGGATCCAATTCTGTCGATAAGCTTGGACCCTGACGTCGCTGCTTTGCAGCTCCTCAGGGTGACGAAAGATTCTTCGTGATCACATGCACCAAGCGCCAAATGGTAGAATTACCAAAATGTTTTGGAAAAATATCTGTAGAACAAAATCTTTAGACGCAGCAGCGCATAGTCCCGATGTAGAAGAACATCAAACTCTAAGTAAGGTATTGAATGTAAAAGACCTAACGGCTATTGGAATAGCTGCCATTATTGGTGCTGGTGTTTTTAGTAGTATAGGTAGAGCTTGTTTTAATGGTGGACCGGCTGTTTCATTGTTGTTTGTATTTACAGCAATCACCTGCGCTTTTTGTGCGCTCTGCTACGCGGAGTTCGCATCAAGAGTACCAGTCTCTGGTAGTGCCTACACCTACGCATACGTTACTTTTGGTGAACTTGCAGCTTGGATCATCGGCTGGAACTTGATCATGGAATACGCTATCGGGAATATCACCGTTGCTATCGCGTGGTCTAGCAATTTGACAAGTTTTCTTGGAGGCTTAGGAATTCATTTACCTAGTTATTTGACCACAAGTTATATGGCTGCTCAAAAAGCTCACGCTGAAATGACGCAATTGTTGGCTCTTGGCAAAGAAGTACCAGAAAGCGTAATGCGCTACGCAGATGTTTGGCAAACAGCTCCACTAATTGGTGATTTGCATTTTATTCTAAATATCCCAGCTTTTGTTGGGGTAAGTTTAATTACAGCGTTAGTATATGTAGGAATTAAAGAATCCAAAAACATGACTATATTGATGGTCGCTTTCAAAGTGATTGTGGTTTTGTTCGTGATTATTATCGGTGCTTTTTATGTCAATCCAGCTAACTGGGTACCTTTCGCTCCAAACGGTCTAAGCGGTGTGATGAAAGGAGTTTCAGCAGTGTTCTTTGCTTATATAGGTTTCGATGCTGTATCAACAGCTGCTGAAGAATGCAAAGATCCGCAAAGAGATTTACCTAAGGGAATGATTTATTCACTGTTAATTTGTACTGGGCTTTATGTTGCAATCTCTGTAGTGCTCACTGGTATGGTTAATTACACTAAATTAAATGTTGGAGATTTTTTAGTTGTGGCGTTTCAATCGGTTGGTTTAAACTGGCTTGGTGGAATTCTTGCTCTAAGCGCAGTGATTGCGACAACTAGTGTTTTGTTGGTATTTCAATTGGCTCAACCGCGTATCTGGATGGTAATGGGCAGAGATGGTTTATTACCTAAAAAATTCGCTGAAGTTCATCCAAAATTTAGAACTCCTGCTTTTGCAACTCTAGTCATGGGTTTTATGGTTGCATTCCCGGCTTTGTTTCTTGATGCAGAACTTGCTACTGATATGAATAGTATCGGGACACTGTTTGCTTTTGCGGCAGTTTGCGCCGGTATACTTTTGATACCGAAAGATAGCCTCAAACCTAAATTTTCTGTGCCTTATGTAAGTGGAAAAATTTGGACACCAATGATTTTATTGACAATTGCTACAGTACTTTACTGGAACGACAATAATATTTTTGCTAATTTGTTTAGTTTTGCTAGTCAAGCGGAGTTCGAGCATAATCTACCTTATATAGTTTTTATTGGACTTGCTATTTTGGTATCAGTTTTGAGCTATCTCAAAAACCTATCTTTAATTCCTGTTTTGGGATTATTGTCTTGTCTGTATTTGATGACGGAATTAGGCGTGGCGAATTGGATTAGGTTTTTTGTGTGGATGTTTGTTGGAGTTGTTATTTATCTGGCTTATGGTTATAAAAACAGTAAGTTGAATAAGTAGACTAAATTATTTTTCGCTTTTTGGTTTAAGGTGTACGCCATAAACCACAGCGTTGTCTTGACGCTGTTTTAAGGGCAAACGGATAAAGTCACCTGTTAGCTGATTGTCAAATACTAAGTCATTATTTTCTACACGAGTATCTCCAGCCTTAAACTCTCGAGTAAAAGTAGTTATCCCGTCTGCCCCTTTTTTAGAAATGCACATAGATCTCCCATATGGTCTAAGAGAACTACTAATGCTCATTCTGATATTTTGAGGCGATGGTGAAGTAGAATTAAAGCCAAGACTCTCGTCTTTTTGAATCTCAAACGGAGCTATTACGCTTTGAAAGTTAAGTTCATGTTTGGCTCCCAATTGCATTGGAGGCATCAAATTAGGAATTTTAATAAACTGATTCACCTTAGTCATACTGCTTATCTTAACC
>JAJTHA010000227.1 GCA_021299565.1 Candidatus Caenarcanales bacterium | reverse complement strand
TATAGCTCACTGGCTGAACTTATTAATCAAAATGCAAGCAATAATCCTAAATTAGATTTAGACCAAATTAGCTCAAGCATAGAAGCTCATGCGAGTTCAACGATAATTGATGAGAATGATTCAAGACAAGAAACTCTTGACAATAATATTTATTTACTTTATGAAATCAACGAAGACGCTGCTCATAAATTAGCTATGAAATTTTTAGATACAATAGATTTATCAGCAACAGCTATTGCAAATATCATCGAAAAATCAGGCACCACTAATGATTTTCAGCAGATTTTATTAGATGATATCCAAAACAACAGACCATCTCGCATTTTTAGAGAATTGATGGATGCAGCCAATAGTCAAAGCTGGGTAAATATCAGTGAAGACAAAGAAGAGCAGAAAAAAATTAGAGGCTATAGACCTCATCCTGCCTTATTGGAGCTATGGAAACGTGATGACGTCAATCTTGAAGATCTATTTAAAGCTCATGAACTAATTTTCAATAATCAATCCAAACCACTCGATGCTTATGACTTTATGGATATAATGTCCAGCCAGTTTCAATATGATTCACCTAACAGTCACGGGTTTTTGCAAGAATGGTTAGATCTTTTGGATCAACAAAGAAATGGCAATTTGCGTTCTCTCAAAAAACTACAAGATAGAAGCAAGGAACTTTTAAATCATTGGGGGGGCTGACCCCAAAATGTGACAAAAATAATCAATATTCAAGCCATTTAATTGCAAAATCACAATAAGTCCTGAGATAATTGCTGTCATGCAAATAAAACAAACTGAAGAGCAAAGAAGTTTTATTGAAACGCAAAGAGCGTTACGTGAAAGATCAAGAAATTCGCATCGCAATAAACAATTACTATCTGACACTAATCCAAACTCTCACACAAAGTACCAGCGAACAAACAAAAAACAGGATCAAACTAAATTAAAACTAATTAGTGCCCCAGAAACATTCTCAGTAACTTTAATTACTGGTAAGAAAACTACAGAAAATTTTCAACTAGAGGAAGTACTTGCAGTTAAACTTGCTACAAAGATTAATGAACATGCTTCTCAGAATAAATTTCCTATTGAAAATTTACTAATCAAAAAACTTCCTTATGAAATTCTCAAAATACTAGCGAATAAACCAGCGTCTCAAGAAAAACTCAAAGAACTAAAAATAGAAAATCAATTAATTACTGGCGACGATAAGTTTAGCGGCATCGCCAAATCAATAGATAAAATAAATCGAGACCACTTGATCAACCAAAAATTTACAATTTCTGTTTTCGCAAAGACTTTTCTAGAGGTGCTATCAAAGCCTTTATTAGAGAGTCTCACATCAAAAATCGGCTCCAACTATTCAGTTGCAAGCCCTAAAAGACTTCAACATTTAATAAACTGCTTCACAGTTTTAAACAAAAAATCCACAAAGCGAGAGACCCTCAAGCAACAAGCTGATAATCAAAGAAGAATAAACGACCTTATTGATCAAAAAGTTATGAGACGCAAAGATATTCCTGAACCAGTCAAAAATTTAGCTAAAAACATCTATGACCTAGAACACCTGGCGCTTGCAGCTTAAGAAATAAGACCACAAAAAACAAAAAGCCCCTCTTTCGAGGGGATTTCTGTTTGTAATATTAAAGAGATTCTTCGCTTCGCTCAGAATGACGAAGAGAACTACTCAATGATAGAAGATACAACGCCCGCTCCAACGGTTCTACCGCCTTCACGAATCGCGAATCTCATACCTTCTTCAATAGCTACAGGCTGGATCAAATTGATAGTCATCTCAATATTGTCTCCAGGCATAACCATCTCTACGCCTTCTGGCAAAAATACATCGCCAGTTACGTCAGTAGTTCTCATATAGAACTGTGGTCTGTAACCTTTAAAGAATGGAGTGTGACGTCCGCCTTCTTCTTTTGTTAGAACGTAAACGCTACCAACAAATTTAGTGTGTGGCTTGATTGAACCTGGCTTAGCAATAACTTGACCACGCTCAATATCAGTACGCTCAACACCTCTCAAAAGCACACCAGCATTGTCGCCAGCTTGAACTTCATCAAGTGTTTTTCTAAACATCTCACAACCAGTAACGATTGTTTTCTTAGGCTCTTCAGTAAGACCAACGATCTCAACTTCTTCACCAACTTTAAGTCTGCCTCTCTCAACACGGCCAGTAGCAACAGTACCACGACCAGTGATAGTGAACACATCCTCAACCGACATCAAAAATGCCTTATCAATATCTCTAATTGGAGTTGGAATATTTGCATCAACTGCATCCATCAAATCATAAATTTTATCGATCCACTCATTAGAACCTCTTTGAGCGGTTGGGTTTGCAACCATATACTCAACTGCCTTAAGAGCTGAACCTTTAATGAAAGCAATATTATCGCCATCAAATTCATACTTAGAAAGAAGTTCTCTAGTTTCCATTTCTACAAGTTCAAGAAGCTCAGCATCATCAACCATGTCGCATTTGTTCATAAATACAACAATGTGAGGAACGCCAACTTGACGCGCCAAAAGAATATGCTCTCTTGTTTGTGGCATCGGACCATCAGCTGCAGATACAACCAATATTCCGCCGTCCATTTGAGCAGCACCAGTAATCATGTTCTTAACATAGTCAGCGTGACCAGGACAGTCTACGTGTGCATAGTGTCTAGTTGCAGACTCATACTCAACGTGAGCAGTGTTAATAGTAATACCACGCGCTTTCTCTTCAGGAGCCGCATCGATATCTTCGTATTTTTTAGCTTTAGCTCCACCAGTAGCAGACAAAACTGTACAGATTGCTGCTGTTAATGTAGTTTTACCGTGGTCAACGTGACCAATAGTACCAACGTTTACGTTAGGTTTTTTTCTTTCAAATTTTTCTCTTGCCATTTAATTTTCCTCTTATGCTAGTTTTAGTTAAAAATACTCCTGGGGAGTCCCAAGACCAGATTAAATATTATCAGAAAGACTGAGTAAAATCATTAGTAATTGCTTAAAATGTAATAGATGAATACAGCCCACAGCGATCCAGTAACTTTAATTCTCGTCTCCTTACTTATAATTCTAAGCGCTGCAAAATTAGGCTCTATAATTTCAAACCAGCTCAAGCAGCCACTTGTATTAGGTGAATTAGTCGCAGGTATTACATTAGCCTGCTGCTTATGTCCCTGCTTGCAATCAAGTTTAAACAACGATGCCATACAGGTTCTTGCCAGCCTTGGCTCGATCATACTCTTATTTGAAGTTGGACTAGAGACAAACCTAAAAGAGATGGCGGCTGTGGGACTCAAGTCTTTTTGGGTCGCCTGCGTTGGCGTGATTTGTCCTTTTATATTGGGATATTTTTTAAGCGGGATGTTGATACCAGACTTAACTAGCATCGCCAAAATCTTTATGGGAGCGACTTTGACAGCAACATCAGTCGGAATTACAGCTAGAGTTTTTAAAGATCTCAATTACATGCACAAAACAGAAGCCCGCATAGTTCTTGGAGCTGCTGTCATTGACGATGTTTTAGGCTTGATCATCTTAGCGGTTGTTAGCGGAATTGCTATAAACGGCAATTTGGATATTGCAAGCGTTGGTTTGATATCTCTCAAAGCTATTTTGTTTTTAGGACTATCCCTGGGACTAGGTTTCTTGCTCGCTGGCAAAGTCATTAAAGTTCTTTCTTATTTCAAAACACCCGGACTTAAATTATCACTAGCACTTATAGCCTGCTTTTCTTTATCCTATCTAGCTGCTCAAGCAGGCTTAGCGACTATTGTTGGAGCTTTTGCTGCTGGTTTAATTCTTGATGAAATTTACTTTAAAGACTACGATGGTGAACAATCCGTCGAAGAGCTGATCAAACCTATTAGTTATTTTTTGGTGCCAATATTTTTTGTGATCACAGGCTTTCAAGTGGACCTTAGTGTATTTGCCAATCAAGAAGTTTTGATAGCAGCTTTAGTTATCAGCTTGGCCGCCATGCTCTCAAAACTAGTTTCCGGCTGGGCTTTCTCTGGTAGCGGTCTAAATCGCTTGATAATTGGGGTTGCCATGATACCCCGCGGAGAAGTTGGCTTGATTTTTGCTAGTGCTGGAAAAGCAATCGGCGTGATCGACGATAGGCTTTATGCTATAACCGTTATTGTGGTTGTTCTTACTACTTTAATACCACCAATTATTTTAGGAAAGCTAATTAATAGCAATAATTCACTGCAACGTCATCCTGAGGGAGCGAAGCGACCGTAAGGATCCAATTCAAATGTTCACCGACAATTGCAATCAAATTAAATCTATAGCCCTCATCTGTCCTGAGCTTGACAGCAAGCAAGCAGAGGCGTTCATCGACCATTTGAAAAAATATTCGGGGCTTGTTGATTTCCTAGAAAGCAATAAAGGCTCAATTGAATTAGAGCAGAAAGCTCAAAAACTAATTGATCAAAATGAAGTTATAACTGAAGACCAAGTTCAAAACCTAGAAACTCAATACGATCTAATTATCGTCATCGCTCCAGAGCTTAGACTTTATGATGCGATTAGTCTTGGGGCTTCGTATAGCGAGATTCATCATATCAGCAAAAAGCTTTCAGAGACAAGCATTCAAGATTTGGATCTTGCAGTTGAGGATTTTTGGGAGCGCCAGAGAAATTTCGGGGTTTGAGGTTGACACAGTTTTTTGTCATCCTGAGGAGCCCCGGTAGGGGCGACGTGAGGATCCAATTCAACTGCTGCATCGTGGACCCTTACGTCGTGTACTTCGTACACTCCTCAGGGCGACGAGGATAGAATTTTATTTCTTGAAAGCCTTAAAATCAACCATCAATTCTCTAATAGATCTAAAGCCAAGCGGCTCAGAGAACGTAGACATCAGACTCTTTGGCAAAAGCTCCATAAAAATCCTCATACTGTCTTTCTCTTGTGTAACTGCCTCAACGACTTTGAGTCCATAAATGAAAGCAATAATCGCTGCAGGAATATTTAGCAGAGCCGAGAAAAAGACTCCAAGCAATAAATCGCTTGCAAAAAATATATTCAAAACATTATTCAATAAATTCACTATCAAAGAAGGAATTTGACTTAAAGCAAGACAGTACAAGATACGATAGAAAAATAATTCACTATCCTGTTTCTTGAAATACAGAAGTTCAAGATCTTGCGACAAGTTATAGATCAAACCTATATTAATTGGAATCAAAACCAAAGAAAGTATATTGAAAAAAAACAAATACGAAGGCAAGAAAAAAAGATAAACCTGCATCAATAAAACAAAAATTATTACTTTTCTATTTGGCTTCCAGTCAGGGTTTGACAAAATATCATCAAAAAGCCTAAATGGCTTTAGAGTAACTGCCAGAATATCGTCAATAATTTTTTGCGAAACCATAAATTTATATATGAGAAGCGAGCTTAGCTGCTATTTCTGCCTGGCTTAATTGATTAGGATCATCAGTCCAATCCAAACATTTTGGATCAATTGGAGTAAAGCCTTTGTCAGAAACCAAAATACTGTTTGTATATCTAAAGCATGATTCAGGGATAGTCTCTGAATTAAAATTTGTAACCATCAATCTAGCTCTAGATCTTGCATTAGGACTAAGCTTGGATTCTATTTGGTTAGCCAAACTTTGTGCGAACTCATGATCACCCAACAATTTGCTGTTGTAATAAATCAAAACCTCAATATCACCATTGATAGTCAATAATTCTATGTCAGATGATACTTTGTCCACATGTTCAGCCGCATTATACTTGCCGTCATTGAACTGTTTGATTTCTCTAGGTACTGACAGCACAAATCCAACTCCTGAATTGCCAGAAGGATATTGATAGTAACGGTATTTATTAGAAAGCTTGCCTAACTCTTCAAGTTGCCATTTAGTTCTATCAGCTTTCCAGCTACCAGTAGTACAAACCGGCGTAATAATCTGATGGCCTAGATCTATTGCATCTACTACAGTTCTTGCAAAAGGAATATCCTTATCGTCTGAGTAGCTTACAAAGACAGGATCATAACCTTCTACTTTTGTAATTTGAAGACTTACGTTTTGAACCTTTGCATCTTGATAAAAATCTCTTAGATCTTGATAAGCCAGAGAACCTTTGGCAGTAGTAACGGCAGAAACCGCACAGCCAACGCATCCTATAGGACAAGAATTCATATGCCTTTCATGAAAAACATGATTTGCGTAAAATTGCTTCAGATTTGATTTGTCTAACAAATCAATAAGTGGTAATTTTCCTGAGGCATCCAATTGCATAACTATTAGAAAGTTATAATACTACAAATATGATATAATAAGTTTTTTGTAATGAATTTATCAACAAACGTAGTGGACAAAGCCAAACTTATCAAGTCAAACATCAGAGATATTCCTGATTTCCCTAAGCCAGGAATCATTTTCAAGGATATTACTACACTTATTTCTAATCCAGAATCTTTTAAAGCAGTAATAGATTTATTTGAAGAAAGATTTGCTTCACAGAAAATTGATTTTATCGCTGTGCCAGAATCTCGAGGATTTATTTTTGGAGCGCCTTTGTGCCAAAGAATTCAAGCAGGATTGACACTAATTCGCAAGCCAGGCAAATTGCCAGCTAAAAGCATCAAAGCTTCATACGAACTTGAATACGGCACCGATACACTTGCTATACACGAAGACGCATTTGCAGGCGTGGCTAACGCAAACGTTCTTATCATCGATGATTTACTTGCAACTGGCGGAAGTTGCAGCGCCGCTATTGAACTTGTGAGAAACGCTGGCGGCAATATCGCTGGATGCGGCTTTGTAATTGAACTTGATTTTCTTGAAGGGCGCAAAAAGATTGAGGCTCTTGGTGCTGAAGTTTACTCAATAGTTCATTACTAAGCAGGACAAGCTCTAGCGCACATAACCTTTCTTACGTTTCCTAAAGACTATCGCAAGCACCTCAGCAACAGCGACATAGAGATCCGGTGTGATTTCAAGACCAACGTTACATTGCTTATATAAAGCACGAGCAAGTGGAATATTCTGCACTATTTCTATACCTGATTCTTTAGCAAACTCTCTAATTCTCAAAGCCAATAATCGTGCACCTTTGGCGACAACGATTGGAGCTGCTTGTTTTTGAGATCTGTCGTATTTGATAGCAACAGCAAGGTGAAAAGGATTTGTTATAACCACATCTGCTTCTTTTACTGATTCTTTTAGTCCACGTTTTTGTGATTGTGATCTTTGCATACTTTTAATTCTGCCTTTGATTTGCGGGTTACCTTCTTGTTGCTTATGCTCTTCTTTTTGTTCTTCTTTAGACATCTTTTGGTCTTCCAAAAATTGCCATTTCTGGTAAGCATAGTCAATGACAGCGATTGTAAGCATAGTCATGCAGATTTTCATCAATAGATCCCAAGCCAGTGCTGCTGATTTATTCATGACCAAAGTAATATTGTTGAGATGTAGAAGCGCCAAAGTATTACCAACATCACTAAAAGCACTAAAAGCAACCATAGATACAATGATCATTTTTATCAAAGCAAAACTTACATTCACTAAACCTCGAACGGATAAAAGCCTCTGAAAACCTGCAATGGGATTAAGTTTGGCTATGTCAAGGCTCAAAGGAGAGAAAGAAACCGAAATACCAACTTGAGCAGTTGTAGATATGAAAGCCACTAACCAAATCACCAAAATTATTGGTGCTACCCATGAAGTGAAGTACTGAAAAATCATCAACATGATTTCTTTGAATCCGACTAAACTAACTAAATCGAAATCAAAATCAAAAAAAATCAATTTTAGAAATTCGGTAAAACCTTTTGATATATTGGGTAGCATGATCGAGATCATGATCACGCCTGCCGTAAGCGCAAGTGTTG
Source organism: Candidatus Caenarcanales bacterium (assembly GCA_021299565.1). GTDB lineage: Bacteria > Cyanobacteriota > Vampirovibrionia > LMEP-6097 > LMEP-6097 > JAJTHA01. Next base: position 2,233 of record JAJTHA010000227.1, on the reverse strand, counting down.
AGCTTAGATCTGCTGATTTTGCGACTTGACCTTTTTCTCTAGCTTTTCTAAGCTTATAACTCGAGGCCTGTTCGGTTTTTGACTGTTTATCGTCAGGTGGCATTGCTTTATGTTTTATGCCTAAAACACCAGTTTTTAATCTAGATCAAATAGCTTAGCTAATGCTCAGAGATAGTTCTTAATGACATTAATCAAAGCTTAATCAGTTAATGCACATGTAAAGATGTAATAATTAAGGAGTGGTAAGAAACATGAAAAACAATAATAACTTTGGCTTTAGAAAAACATCAATTATAATCGCGGCTATTTGCAGCTCAATAGGAGCTAGTCAAGCAATTAGCAAAAGAAACCTACCAACTGTTTATATTGAAGCTGGTGAGCTTACTTTTAATGCAAAAGGTTTAAATTCAAAGCAAAATCCTATCAAAGTATCCGCTCTAGTAAAAGATTCTAGTGGCAGTGAAATCACGGTAAATTTACCAGTGAGCTTAAACAAAAAAACTCTAAGAGCCAAAATAACTACACCTTTAGTAAAGACTGACACCAAAATATCATTACAAATAAGTGGTGGTTCAGTTAACAGCACTAGTCCTTTTGTAACGACTATGTTAATTGTTGATGATCCAAATTTCAAAGCTTTAGATCCAAGTGATCCTAGTAATAACCCTGATATTGTTTCTCTACCAGAGAATGCGGTAACTAATACAGCCGTTGGTCCGACAGGACCGCAAGGACCTACTGGACCTCAAGGAGTTGCAGGTGCACAAGGAGTTGCAGGACCACAAGGAGTTGCTGGACCACAAGGACTTCAAGGACCCGCTGGAGCAACAGGACCTCAAGGACCGCAAGGACCAATTCCTAGTTCTTATCCTGGTTCTTCAATTGTCGGAGCAGTAACTAGGTCAAATCAAAGTGGCGAATTAAACAACGGCATCAGTGTTTTAAATCTGACTGGAGCTGGTGGAGTTGCTACATTTAATGTTCCAGCTGGTTCAAATACTTTTACTTTACCGAGTGGTGGTGGCAGACTAGTATCAAGTACAGATTCAACACCTTTCAAAATTAAATCAGTTGATATGCAAGGTACAAAAGTTGCTGATGCAACAGGTTTAAACGTTTTAGTAATTACTGATAGATTTGGCGCAAGCGCTGATCTTAAGACTCTTACTGGTGGCATTAATGGGCAAAGAGTATTAGTTATATTTACCGTGCCGACTATTGTAACTGGTGAAGGCAATCTGGAATTAAGTGCTGGCTTTAACACTACTGGCAAAGATACTCTTGATCTTGTCCACTACACTGGTCAGTGGTACGAAGTTGCTAGATCGCGCAATGTGATTTAATATTAAAACGAACAATGCCCTCTAGATAACATGCTATCATGTGGGCATGTATGTCCAGAGAGTAATGCAACGCGAAGCCAACAAGGTATTGTTATCTTCGCGTGTATCTGGGGAATTTGAAGCACCTCGACAAGCATTTAATAACTTTATTCGCGCTCAGATGGGGGATTTACATACTAGTTCTCTAATCTCTGAATTAAAAGCCGCAAATGATGGCAGCACTGAAAAACAAATTCTTGAATTATTGAAGCAGTATAGATCTTCATTTGATCACCAAGAACAAACACTGATTCAAAGATATTTGAGAGAATGCTATCTCAAAAATTATAATGGTATTGATTTTCTGGAATCATTGCTTCAAACAAAAAAAAATCTTCAAGAACTTGGGGCTAAATTATCAAACCGTGACTTAGAAAAAATCCCCAGAACTGCAATTCAAATACTCGACAAAATATCAAAATCAAGTATCGAAAAACAAAACTCGTCAGATTATCTACATTGGTTCAGAGATAATCTTGGAGCGATTTTTGTACTAGAAAAATTCTTTCCAGAAATTCACAAGTTTTTAATCGGGCAGTTATCAGACAGAAAAAACTCTAGTATTTATCAAAATGAAATTAATATTTTCAACAAAATTAACAAACAGCAACTAAAAATCATCATTGATTTTTATTCAAAGAACAAAAAACTTTTTAGCAATGATCAAAAAGCATTTTTAAGATTAACCAGAATAATACATGCGCTAAATACCTATAAAGTCAATGTAGACGAGGCTTTGCTCAAAGTTGCCCTAGGATCTCAAGTGGGTCTTTCACAATATTTAGGTGGGGAATTATTCAAAAAATTACTTGATCAACTAAAAATCAAAGCAATAAAAAATGATCAATTCT
>JAJTHA010000204.1 GCA_021299565.1 Candidatus Caenarcanales bacterium | reverse complement strand
TCTAGGATTCGTTATTGGTGCAGTTCTCAGCGGACTTGCTGGTTTCATAGGCATGAATGTTTCAGTAAACGCAAATATCAGAACAGCTCAAGCTGCTTCAATAAGCATGAAAGACGCTCTCAATGTAAGCTTTAGAGGCGGTGCCGTAACAGGTTTATTAGTAGTAGGTTTGGGGCTTTTGGGCGTTGCCGGATTCTATGGATATCTACAAGCAGTTAATCCTGGAGCAACTGAAGAGAATGTCTCTGCCTTAATAGGACTAGCTTTTGGCTCATCTTTGATTTCTGTTTTCGCAAGATTGGGTGGTGGAATTTTTACTAAAGGAGCTGACGTTGGAGCAGATCTAGTAGGTAAAGTAGAAGCTGGAATCCCAGAAGATGATCCTCGTAACCCAGCAGTTATCGCAGATAACGTTGGAGATAACGTTGGTGACTGTGCTGGTATGGCGGCAGACTTGTTTGAAACCTACGCAGTGACTGCAACAGCAGTAATGCTTCTTGGTGTTTTGAGTTATCCAACATTAATTGAAGCTGGCAATATTTCAAGCGTTCTTTATCCACTTGCGATGGGGGCTTTTGCAATTATCGCTTCTATCATTGGTAATTTTTTCGTTTCTCTCGACAAAGACAACAACGTAATGCGCGCTCTATACAAAGGCTTGATAGTCAGTGGAGTGATTGCAGCGATTGGGTTTTATTTCATAACAGAAAACTTAATGCAAGGTTTTGATAGACCAAGCACTAACTATTATTTCTGTGCATTAATTGGTTTAGTGTTAACTGGTTTATTTGTAGTTATCACTGAATACTACACCTCGACTGAGTTTCGTCCAGTAAAGAAAATCGCAAAAGCATCTGAATCAGGTCATGCGACCAACATTATTACGGGCTTAGCTATATCTCTTGAGGCAACTGCTTTGCCTATCATCATTATCGTTGCGTCGATTTTATTTACTTACGCACTAGCTGGAGTTTATGGAGTCGGTGTTGCTGCGATGAGTATGCTTTCTATGGCAGGAATAATTGTTGCTCTTGATGCTTATGGTCCAATTACAGACAACGCTGGTGGTATCGCGGAGATGGCTGGCATGGATTCAAAAGTTCGTGAAGTAACCGATCCTCTTGATGCCGTTGGTAACACAACCAAAGCTGTTACAAAGGGCTATGCGATTGGTTCTGCTGCACTTGCTGCAATTGTTTTGTTTGCGAGTTTCCAAGCTGATTTGATAAAAGCAATCACAAAGTTTAATCTTGAAAATGGTTTAAATATTCAAGCTCCAAGTTTTGATTTGTCTGATCCATATGTTTTGAGTGGATTGTTTATTGGCGGAATGATTCCATATTTATTTAGTTCGCTTGCAATGATGTCAGTTGGTAAAGTTGCGGGAGATGTAGTTGCAGAAGTTAGAAGACAGTTTATTGAAATTCCTGGGATTATGGAATTCAAAGCTAGACCAGATTATGCAAAGTGTGTAGATATAGTTACCAAAGGTGCTATCAAGCAAATGGTAATCCCCGCTTTATTGCCAGTTTGTTTGCCTTTGCTAATTGCTATTATCGGCAAATTGTTTTTAAATGCTCTCGTGCCTATGGGTGCAGCTAGAATTATGGGTGGAATTCTTGTTGGTAGCATTGTAACTGGATTGTTTCTTGCTATCTCTATGACATCTGGTGGTGGTGCTTGGGATAACGCGAAGAAATTTATTGAAGATGGACATTGTGGTGGTAAAGGCTCTGATGCTCACAAAGCGTCTATTACTGGTGATACTGTTGGTGATCCTTACAAAGATACTGCAGGACCTGCAATCAACCCTATGATCAAGATTGTGAATATTATTGCATTATTGATGATTCCGTACCTTCTTTAATTATTTGCCTCACGTCATTCCGAACGAGATCGCCACGACGCTAGGCGTCTCGCGATGACAATCTTAAAGTAATACGATTTTGCAGAAGCCCTGCAAGTAGACATGAAAGGCACGAAAATGTCATAATGTAATACTGAATGCAGCTAAGCTCGCTAACTAGCTTCTTTAAGCATTTATCGCCTACAAATCTTATTAAAAAGGCCAAGACATATTTCGGCTCGGCTTTAGATAAGGTTAGTTTTGGGCGTGGTCTTACAATTTGGCAAAAGCCAAAAGTAGAACTTGTTAAAAACAAAAACGAGTTTTTTGAGTTCAAACTTCCAAATGGGCTGAAAGTTTTGGCAAAGCAATCACCTGGCAATGATTTTTTGGCAACTCTTAATTTTGACTCAGGAGCAGCAAAAGACCCTAAAGGTAAGGAAGGACTAGCCCATTTTTTAGAGCATCTTGTCTGTAGCGGAACAGAAGATTTTGGCAAAAGAATCTTTGATATAGCTCGCATTAATCATGGATATTTCAATGCCATGACCACCCATCAGGCAACTAGTTACATCACAAAATTACCCAAAGACAAAATGGAGACCTCTCTCAAAATACTTTCTTCACTTGCTCAAAAAGTCAAAATCAAAAAAGAAGAATCAGAAAAAGAAAGATCAGTTATAGCCGCAGAGACAGTTACAACCGCATCTCCATCAAAAAAACTCTATGAAAAAATAATGGCGATTTTTTATTCAAAAGATCATCCTGTGAATAGAAGTGTGATTGGGACAAGCCAAACTCTTGAAAAAATCACACAAGAAGATCTAGAGAATTTTTACAAAAAAGAATATAGTCCGAATAATGCTACTTTAGTGATTTCTGGTGATTTTGATTTATATGAACTCAAGTCATTATTAGAAAAACATTTTGGTGAATGGAAGCCTGCTAAAACAAGTCCAGAGGTAGATTTCAAAGCTGATCAAAAGTGGCAAGGACAAGAACATTATTTCAGTGATTCAAATATTGCATCAACTGCTATGTACCAATTCGAAACCAGCAAATTCAATCACCGAGAGAATCTCATTGCAAGCTTTATTAGTAATGCTTTAGCAGGGGGCAAAAGCTCTAGACTCTATCAAAAATTAATAGAAGGCAATGTCAACGGAAATAAATCACTAGCTTCTGAGATAGCAGCTAATAATTCCTCAAGTAAATATGAAGGATGCTATATGGTATCTATAAAACCTCTTGATAAAGATTTCAAAACTAATGTACAAAAAATAGAAGAGGTCATTAAAGCAGAACTAGAAGATATCAAAAACAACGGACTAAAAGATGATGAGATACAAGAACTCATCAATCTAGTTTCTGTGTCTGAAGTTTATAAAAAAGATTCACAGCACTCAAGTGTTAACGCTGTTTTACAGTATCAAATCAATAATGATGACTGGAGAAAAGCAATAGATCTGGAGCAAGAACTCAAAAAAATCACCAATGATGATATCAAAGCCTTTGCCAAAAAGTATTTCAAAACCCCAACAAAAATTATCATAGAAGGTAAAAGTGGCGCTCAAGATCTAGATCTAAGTGAACTATTTGCTCAAAAACCACAAGTGCTTAAACAAAGTGAGGAAAAAATCCTTGATCAAAAAGAACTCGACGAGATCAAAGCATTATCAGGTGGGATTTCCAATCTGAGAGTCAAACTCAATGGACTCGATAAATCAAACACTCCAAATTTTGAGATAGTAGCAAAAGAAGATAGTAGTCTACCAGTTGCTTACATAGAAACTATAATGCCTTATGGTACTTTGACTTTAAGCCCAAAACAAAAATACCAAATTGGCATGCTCGGGCAATTAATTTCAAACTGCGGAACATATAATCCTAAAACCCAATTGCGACTCCGAAATACTGATATAGAAAAGCTAACTAGTTATCTGGGAATGGGTTATTCACTAAATCCACTTGAAACCAGAATTGATCTTGAGTTTAATTCCCCAAGCGAAAAACTAGATCAATCGCTAGCTCTATTGCATGAACGACTGCACTATCCATTGATAAAAGCCAGTACTAATCCTCAATTCAAAAAAGAACTAGAGCAAGAACTAGAGCGCAGTAAAGCTTCTATTCTCAACACATTAGAAATCATTAAACGCCAAGGTGATTACAAGGCACCCAAGCTGCTTAATGACCTGATATTCCCAGAAGGGCATATTGACAGGAATATTGATCCTGATGAATTAATCAAAATAATTAAAGAAACCAAACTAGAAGATTTACTAGAGATTTATAACAAAATTTATTTTGCAGGCTCTGGCAAAATAGCAGCTAGCGGTAATATCAACGCTCAAACCATAAAAGAAAAATTTGTGCCTATTATAAGTTCTTGGAATCAAGAAAATCACAAAGCACTAACAAACGACTATTCAAGAATGTCCCCTGTTAAAAAACATATTAAAGCTAGCATCAATATAGTTGAATCTCATAATAATTCACCTAACACTCAAATCTTAATCGCTAATCCTATAGATATTACCAAACAAGATAGTGATTACTATGCAGCGATTTTGGCAAATGCGGTTTTGGGAGGAAGTGGTTTTTCAGCAAGACTAACAAAATTTGTGAGAGAAGGAAAAGGGCTTGTTTATGGAATAGGTTCTAACTTCGATAGCTATCGCGATGGTGCTGGCAAATTTAGCATCGAATCATCTTGTGATCCTCGCAACAGCAAACTTGTTCTTGCTAATATTTTGAAAACCATTAAAGAATTGATGGATAAAGGCGTCACAGATGCTGAACTTGAACTGGCAAAAGAGAATCTCAAGAAATCAAATAGTTT
>JAJTHA010000146.1 GCA_021299565.1 Candidatus Caenarcanales bacterium | reverse complement strand
TGGTGATTTTATCTATTTTTTTATTGATATTTTCTTGCAATTTACTAATATCAACCAAACCAGCAAGCGGCATGACAATCTGAAAATCATCAAAAACTATTGTTTGAGAAGGCTTAACTGTATTTAGATTGACTTTTACGTGCTTTGCTTTAATGATTTTTGAGATGACATCAAAATACTTAGATAATTTATCATTACTAAAATTTAGATCAACAGGATTTGACCAAGAAATATTTAGTGTTTGTCTTGTATTTCTCAATGCAGTCAGCACTTCAATCAACTTATTTACATCATCTATAGAATTAGTTTTATTCAAAAAGACTGATTCACAAACAGGATAAGTAGCAAGCGCAATATATTTAGATCCTAAATTATATTTATCATTAAATACTTGCCATAATTCTTCAGTTATAAAAGGCATTATTGGCGCAAGAGCTCTTAAAGAGCTTTCCATTATATAAAACAAAATTTGTTTTTGAACATTAACAAAATCAGAAACTTTAGAAAGCTCAATATACCAATCACAAAAATCAAACCATAAAAACTCATACAAGACTTTTTGAACAGTTGATAAATCATAATCCTCAAAAGCCTTAGAGACTTTATCAAGAGCAGTTGCGTGCTTGTATAAAATCCACAGATCAAAATCATTATCAATTTTCAATTCAGAAATATTTAATGGCTTGAAATCATCACAAAGTTTTAGATGAACAAACTTAAAAGCATTAAAAAGTTTATTTGCAAATTTTCTATATTGTTCAAAAGTATCAGAACTATATTTATTATCGCCTTCTTTTTTACCAGGGAATCTTACATCTTGTTGTCCATAAATACCAACACTTGTATACCACATACGACTAGCATCCGCGCCATATTTTTCAACCAAATCAAGAGGATTGATAGCGTTGCCTTTGGACTTGCTCATCCGTTTGCCATCAGGTGTTTGGACTACCGGATGAATCAAAACATGCTTAAAGGGTTCTTTGTCTTCGAAGTATTCAGAAGAAAAAATCATACGAGTAACCCACAAATTAATAATTTCTCTTGCTGTAGCCAAAACAGAAGTTGGATAAAAATGATCAAAGATTTTTTTATCATCTTGTAGAGTTACAAAAGGCCAGAGAGCACTACTGAACCAAGTATCCAAGACATCCGGATCTTGTTTGTCATCAGGATTTTCAGGACTTAAAGCCGCATAATAAGCCCATTGAATATTGTTATCATCGACAAAAAACTTTCTACCATTGAGAGGTCTATCACTAGTAACTTGATAAAAATAAACTGGAATTTGATGTCCCCACCAAATTTGACGACTGATACACCAATCACGAATATTTTCTAACCAAGATTTAAAAATCTGAGTATATCTTTCTGGAACAAAAGCAGTACGCTTAGAGCTTTCGGTTTCAAGAGCAATCCCTGCAAGCTTTTGCATATTAACATACCATTGATTAGATAAATAAGGTTCAATTTCTGTTGCACATCTATCATGCAGATCTTTTTCTGAATCATATTCTTCACTAATTAAATTCAGTTGCTCGATTATCAAATCTCTAGCTTTGTATCTATCAAATTGCTGAAACTCAAGAGGAATTTCTGCAGTCGCCAATAATTTTGCATTTTTATCCATCATTAAGACTGGAGCGAGATGATGTCTCTGAGCGATATCATAGTCATTAGCATCGTGAGCTGGAGTGACTTTAAGAGCACCGGTGCCAAAATCAAGTTTTACTTGTTCATCAAGAATCACTGGGATAGCTTTATTAGATAGTGGAATCAAAACTTGGAAATTTTTACCAGACTTGATTTGAGAAACTATGCTTGAGTATCTGGTGTCATTAGGATTTATAGCAACCGCAACATCACCAAACATAGTCTCAGGGCGAGTCGTGGAGACAGTTAGAGCGCCTGAGCCGTCAGTAAACTTATAATCAATTTTGTATAGTTTTTTCTTGAGACTTTGTTTTTCTATTTCAAGATCAGATAAAGAAGTTAGACATTTAGGACACCAGTTAGTGATTCTATTACCGCGATATATCAAGTCATCATTGAAATATTTAATAAAACTCTCTAAAACAGCTTTTTGATAATGTTCATCCATCGTGTAACGGCAGCGAGAATAATCTGGACTAAAACCAAGAACTTTCATTTGTTCAAGAATTAGATTTCCGTAGGTTTCTTTCCAATTTTTAACTCTATTCAAAAATTCCTCACGACCAAGATCGTATTTGGATTTGTTTTCAGAGCTTTTGAGAAATTTTTCAACAACCAATTGAGTGCCTATACCTGCATGGTCAGTGCCTATTTGCCACAGCACATCATAACCACGCATGCGATGATATCTGATCAGAACATCTTGGATAGTGCCACCAAGAGCATGCCCCATATGCAATTCACCTGTTACATTTGGAGGTGGCAGCGCGATACTAAAAGTTTTACGACCTGGGTTGATTTGAGTTTTATAAATATCATCAGTAAGCCATTGTTCTGTCCATTTTGGCTCTAGGGTTTTGTGATCGTATTGTTGAAGCTCTTGCATAAATTGCTATATTTAGTATAACAATGCTTGAGAATATAAAGGAACAATAAAAAACTGGCTAATTTAAGACCCGACCCCGATTAGGATACATTAACACTAAATCTATTTCTATCTGAGATAATCCTGTCTAAATTTTCCCCAGTATATTCTTGTCCAATATTGAGCCCTAAACCAGATTGTTTGATTTTGAACATCCTGTCTTCAAGTACAGTAGACAAACTAGAATACTTTGCAGCAAATGCTTTGAGTTGAGAAAGTGACATAGAAGAAGCGCTAGCTTTCACCGCATCATAAACAGCTGCCTCCATAGCTTGAGCGTGTTCATCAGCATTTAATTCTTGTCCATCTTTAGTAATTGTTTTGGTTCCCTTAAAAATTCTCTCTACAGCATCTGGTGTTCCAGAAGAAGCAATAAGTAACATTGCTCTCAATTGTTCTTGTTGTAGCTTTTTACGGTTCTCTTCTAGTTTTGTTAGCGCATCATGATACTCATCAGCGTTACTATATTCAAAACTATCTCCAGTATAGGGATCAACTAATTGGCCCATTTGAGGAGGGTTACTTGAATCATTATGAATACGGCCACTAGAATCAAAAATCTTGAATGGCGCAAAGATTGATATATTTTTGGATAAATTTAGTCCCTCAACTGGCATCCTAGAAATACAAGGCAGATTTGAAGATATTTTTGATAGGATTAAGAATATGGCGCAAAATCAAAAGCTTTCAAGCGGGGTGATCTCCCAAAAATCACTAGAAATACTTGAACTATTTAACGCGTCCATTTTATATGACTATAGGCTTTACAAAGAAGATATTCAGGGAAGTATAGCCCACAGCAAAATGCTTGCTAAACAAGGAATTATTAGCGATTTAGAACAAAATCAAATCGAGTCAGGATTATTAAAAATAGAGACAGAAATTGACAAAGATCCACAAGATTTTGCCGCCAAAAATATAGAAAACGAAGATATTCACATGGCTATTGAAGCCAAATTGACAGAGCTTATCGGAGAAT
>JAJTHA010000238.1 GCA_021299565.1 Candidatus Caenarcanales bacterium | reverse complement strand
TTAAAACTACATTTTCTTGCAAGTCTACATTTTGTTTGGCTTTATCCAGATAGGCTATCTTGGATTTGATGTTGAATTTTTCGACTCCATTTTCATAGAAAATCATAAAAGGCTCATGGATAGTAGCTTTGGTTTGATCTGAATTTGCTTCAGTTTTAGCGCCTTTCAGTATCCATTTAGTCTGGTTGTTTGTAGGATCGATTTGTTTAATAGAAAAATCACTGATATTCAGAGTTACTTTGTCGAAGTTTTCTGGGATTTTGGAATTTTTGACGGTGATTAGGGCAGAAATAGCACTAAATAAAAAAAAGCCAAGCCCAATTACAATCGGGCTTAGCATGATGATTCTTAATTTATATTTGCGGTAAAACTCTAACACTAGTTTTTTGAAAATACATTAGGTTTTTTAGTTAGTTCTTCTAACTGTTTACCTAATGAATTTACTTGTTCTTCGATGTTTTTCGCAGAGGCTTTTAGTTTTTCGTCAGCAAAGCCTTTGAATTCTTTTACAGCGATAGTTGTATGCTCTCTTAGATCTTCGAATTTGTCTTTGAGGGTCTCTACGAATTCTTGAGAACCGAACTGAATATCTTTTCTGAGTTCGCGGCCTGATTTCTCCGCCGTTAGAATACCAATAACGTATCCAGCTGCAGCTCCCATGCCGATCCCTAAAAGAAATTTACCAAAATTATTTGAATTGTTTGACATAAATATAATTATACCCAATTGTTGCCCTGGCTTTGCAGCAGCAAGCAGCTGTGATTTTTCTTGTCATTGCGAGCGAAGCGAAGCAATCTCATTCAGTATTACCGATGGAGATTGCTTCAGCCCTACGGGCTTCGCAATGACAACATTTAAAGTCTTACTTCTTCAATTTCGAAGAAATTAAATCTGTTAAATCTTTAAATTTATTAGAAAGAATTGAACCCAAACTGCCGATGCTAGAAACCATAGAAAGCACTTTATTCTTAGCACTGAGTTCATAATTCTTGACGGTGTTAAGTAGTATTTGAGCGGCTTCTAGAGTCTTTGAGAGTTGAATTAAAACTGGTATGAAATACACCAAAAATATCACTAAGCAAACTGCATAGATGGTGAAGCTCACTAAGAAAATTAAATCGAAAGTACTTAAATTAAAATTAGCCACAACTATACTTATACCGCAATCTCTTCTACGTTTGTATCATCAAATACAGTTTTATTGAATCTACTTTTGTATCTGGCTTTATCAAGCTCTTGATAATATCTTTTTTTTAGGCGGCGAATGTGTCTTCGCAAGTTCTTATCTAGTAATTTAGACCTGTAAGCTATTTCTTTACTCAGTGTCAGCGAGACTTTGAAAATTGCACTTAGTAAATCGATGCTGTCATCTATCAAGTTTTTTGCTTGCGGGTTTAATCTGGACATCTTATTGAAGAATGTTTTACCAGGTAAAGGTAGTACAAAAAGGGCCGCAGAAAAACCACTTACGATACCAATTATAAAAGCTATAAATCGAAACACTTTAGCACCTAATATTAACATACCCAAAACACGACTGCTAGAATTTAGCTCTATGGAAAGACACCAATATACAACCCGTCAAGAACTTAATGCATCTCAAAAAGAACTAGAAAAAACCTGGGCTTTTGAGACAAGAGCAATACTTGTTGGACAAGCGCCTGATCCAGCAACAGGCTCGACTATTTTTCCGATTTATCAAACAGCCACTTACACTCAAGCTGGTATTGGTGACAACAAAGGCTATGTTTATTCTCGCAGTGGTAATCCCACCAGAACCGCTTGTGGAGAGGTCTTGGCATCGCTTGAAAATGGCACTAATGGATTTATTTATCCTACAGGCATTGCTGCGATTCACTCAGTGATGCAGATGTTGAAGCCTGGTGATCATGTGATTTCTTCAAGTGATCTTTATGGCGGGGCTCATAGATTGTTTGATCAAATAATGACTCCAATTGGACTTCAAAATAGTTTTGTTGACGCTAGAGAAATCAAAAATATTACTAACGCTATTAAAGACAATACCAAATTGATTTGGTTGGAATCACCAACCAACCCACTGATGAGGCTTTGTGATATTCAAGCGATTAGTAATACCATCAAAGAATTAAATAAAGCTCGCTCTACTGAAGCTCAAATGCTGATCGGCTTTGATAATACTTTTGCTAGTCCTTATTTACAAAAGCCACTTGATCTTGGTGCAGATATAGTGATGCATTCTTGCACCAAATATCTATCGGGACATTCGGATATTGTGATTGGAGCGATTGTGGTCAAAGACTCTAAACTGGCTGAGAGATTTGCTTACCACCAAAATGCAACTGGAAATTTAGCTGCACCTTTTGACTGTTGGCTTTTAATGCGTGGAATAAAAACTCTAGCAGTGAGAATGAAGCAGCATCATCAAAATTGTGTGGAGATTGCGACTTGGCTTTCTAAGCATCCTAAAGTGAAGGCAGTATTCTGTCCTTTGCTTGAATCTCACGCGCAACATGAACTATACAAAAGACAAATGAAAATGTACAACGGAATGCTTTCTTTTGAGCTTGATGCAAGTTTTGAACAAGTGAAAAAATTAGTAAGTTCAACCAAAATATTTCAATTAGCAGAATCTTTAGGTGGAGTAGAAAGTTTGATAGGACATCCTGCTAGTATGACTCACGCCGCTGTTCCTCGTGAAAGGCGCTTAGAGCTTGGTATTAATGATAATTTAATACGCTTATCTATTGGTATTGAAGATGTACAGGATTTGATTAATGATTTAGATGAAGCGTTTAAGTCTACTTAGATTTATAATTATATTTAAATGATCAGCAAAAATGAATTTAAAGAAAGACGCAATAAAGTTCTAAATTTTCTTGCGGACTTGAGTAAAGAAGAAAAAGTGAATTATAAGGCAGTGCTGAAAAGTGGTTCTCAAAAAACTTTTGCGAATGACGTCAAATATCCATTTCGAGTAGATAGTGATTTTTATTACCTAACCGGTTTTGCTGAGCCAGATTCGGTTTTAGTTTTGGATCCCCATGCAAGTAACCCATATCAGCTTTATGTGCAGGCACACGATCCACTTCATGCGATTTGGGAAGGGCATAGAGAAGGGCTTGAAGGTGCTAAGAAAAACTTTGATTGTGATGCAGCTTATGACGTTGATGATTTTAATGAAGAGAAAGAACCAAATACAAATAAAAAATCAAGCAGCACGAAAGATGTTTTAGATTTCGTGCATAGTTTGAGAACAATTAAATCTAATGCAGAAATTGCCTTAATGAAAAAATCAGCTCAAATTTCTATTCAAGCTCATAGGGTAGCTCAGGAGATTTGCACTACTGGGATTTATGAATATGAGCTAGAAGCCGTTTTGTGTCAGGTTTTCAGGTCTCAAGGAGCAAGTGGCTGGGCTTATCCTCCCATAGTAGCTTCAGGAGCAAATACTTGCATTTTGCATTACACAGAAAACAATCAAATTATCAAAGCGGGTGATTTGGTTCTAATTGATGCAGGCTCTGAGTATCAATATTACGCAAGTGATATCACAAGAGTTTTTGCGGCAGATGGCAAAATGACAAGTGAACAAAAAGACGTTTATGATGTGGTTTTACAATCTCAATTGGCTGCAATCGAGTCGGTGAAAGCTGGAGGCAGCTTTGCACAAACTCATGATTTGACTACTGCGATTATTGCTGAAGGTTTGAAAAATCTTGGTTATATCAAAGACAAAAACAACCCAGAAGAGATCAAAAAATATTATATGCATGGAACTGGTCACTCGCTTGGTATGGATGTGCATGATTGTGGTGTTGATAAAAAAACTTCTGTTTATATACCTGGTATGGTGACTACGATTGAGCCTGGTATTTATATCAGAGACAAAAATATCGGAATCAGAATAGAAGATGATGTCTTGGTTACCAAAGACGGATATGAAGTGTTGACTCAGGAGTTAGCTAAATAATGGCTTACAAAGATCTTCGTGAATTTATTGCTGATCTAGAAAAAGCTGGTGAATTAATCAGAATCAAAGAACCTGTTAATGCCGAGCTCGAAATCACAGAAATCACAGATAGGATTTCTAAATCTATTTGTATTGATGGCAATCTTGCAAATTTATATGCCCATAGCTACGCCGATCCTCTAGCTAGTAAAATTGGCAATAAAGCTTTGTTGTTTGAAAATGTTATTGGCTATGATGTTCCAGTGTTAATTAATGCTTTTGGCTCTCATAAGCGCATGTTAATGAGCTTAGAAGTCAATGATTATGAAGTGATTGCCAATCGCATTAGAAGTTTGATCAAACCAGAAATCCCAATGTCAATTGGCGACAAGATCTCTAAATTGATGGAGCTTGCTGAAATCAGAAACTATATTCCTAAAGTTATTAATAATGCTCCTTGCCAAGAAGTAGTTGTTCTTGCTGATTCCCATAATAAATTATTGGATAAATTGCCTATCATCAAATGCTGGCCAGAAGATGGTGGTAGCTATATCACTCTCACTTCTGTTTTCACCAAAGATCCTGATAAGCATGGTGCTGGTAGAAATGTCGGAATGTATCGTTTACAAAAACTCGATAATTTGCGCACTGCTATGCACTGGCATAAGCATCACGATGGTGCCCATAATTATCAAAAATCACTTAAAGTTGTTAACGGTAAAAAGCGTATGGAGATTGCTATTGCTATTGGTGCTGATCCTGCTGTGATTTATGCAGGCACCGCGCCGTTGCCTCCGGGCATTGATGAAATGCTAATGGCAGGCTTTATACGACAAAAGCCAGTTGAATTAGTCAAATGCAAAACTATAGATATCGAAGTTCCCGCGCATGCTGAAATAATTTTAGAAGGATATATTGATCTTGACGATGATCTTGCCGTTGAGGGACCTTTTGGTGATCACACTGGTTTTTATTCTCTAGCAGACAAATATCCTGTTTTTCATTTAACTGCACTTACTCATCGTAAAAATCCGATTTATGCAACGACTATTGTAGGAATCCCCCCCCAAGAAGATTGCTATCTTGGTAAGGCTACTGAAAGGATTTTTTTGCCTCTATTGCAATTGGTTTGCCCAGAAATTCTTGATATGGATCTCCCTTGGGATGGGGTTTTTCATAATTGTGCTCTTATCAAAATTGAAAAAAAATACGCAGGGCATGCTCAAAAAGTTATGAATACTATTTGGGGCATGGGACAGATGGCATGGACTAAATCAATAATTATTTTTGATAAAGATGTTGATATCCATAATTATAGTGAAGCTTCAATGTACGCTTTTGGTAATGTTGATCCACAGAGAGATATGATTTTCACCAAGGGTCCTCTAGATATTTTGGATCATGCCGCTCCAATTATGGGCTATGGCTCTAAAGTTGGAATTGATGCAACTCGCAAATGGGCAGATGAAGGGTTCACCCGTGAATGGCCTACTTTGATCACTATGTCTGATGAGGTCAAAAACCTAGTTGACCAGAAGTGGGATAGGTATTTTAGATAACTTTGTCTTTCAGGATTTATCTAAAAACCGAAAATCACCCCTGAAAATCGGAGTAAAATGCCGAAAATCACCCCTGGTTTTCTGATTTTTGGGTACAATATGTAAATAAACGA
>JAJTHA010000188.1 GCA_021299565.1 Candidatus Caenarcanales bacterium | reverse complement strand
TTGACGCTCTGCTTCTTCCGGGAAGAGTGATTTGAGGGCATTAAGATCAATACCAGAGCTGACTTTTCG
Organism: Candidatus Caenarcanales bacterium; assembly: GCA_021299565.1. GTDB lineage: Bacteria > Cyanobacteriota > Vampirovibrionia > LMEP-6097 > LMEP-6097 > JAJTHA01. The sequence goes on along the minus strand of JAJTHA010000188.1, from coordinate 3,192 downwards.
GTCGTCAGGCCATGATGAATTTGATGAAGTTGCTACGGGGTTTATCATTTTATTGAGGGCGGATCAAAATAATGCTATGGCTCTAAATAATAGCAGAGCTGGGGGGTTAACGATATTGCTTCGCTTCGCTCGCAATGATAATGATGATTAATAATGCAGATGGTGGGCGTTGATGGGAGCGAAAACGTGACCAACGTCACGTTTTTGCGCATTCAATGAAAACTATAAGACAAATAGCTATTACCGAATGAGATTCTTCGCTTCGCTCAGAATGACGCTAGGTTTATGAAATTATTCTTAACAGATGGTGGGCGTTGAAGGACTTGAACCTCCGACCACCTCGGTGTAAACGAGATGCTCTACCAACTGAGCTAAACGCCCAAAGATGCCATAATGATACCAAACAATGCCCTACTGTAAAGTGATTCTCAACAACTCTTCACAAAACTTTAGCGAAGCTGAGTTTGCCGCCTTATCTTATGAGGTGCCCGAAAGTCTAGTATCTGCGGTGCAAAAGGGCTCTTTGGTGCTTGTCCCCTTTCGCAATCAAAAATCGAAGGCGCTGGTAATTGATACATACGATATCTTGAACGAAGAAGAACAACGCTTCAAAATTCGACCTATAGAAGAGCTCTTAGAACTAAACCCAATAGTCAGCGAGGAGCTTATCGAACTCTATAAGTACATAGCCGAATATTACGCTTGTACTTTGCAGGATGTGGTTCAAGCAGCCTTGCCCAATTATGCAATTAAAGAACCCAACAAAAGCATAATTTTACTTGATGCAAATACGGAAGACTCAAGTGAGCTCATAGAGGCACTCAAAAAAGCACGCAAAAATACTCTAAGTTGGGCAAGAGCAAAAGCACTCACTAGATTAAATGAATCTGCTTTGAAAGCTCAAGTAAATAAATTACTCAAAAAAAATATACTCAAAATTGACTACAGCTCAAAGCAAACGAAAGCCTCTAAAGCCAATCATCAAGAACGTTTAGAGATTACCGAGTCTATAAGACCAGATTTGAATCTAGAACAAAAACAAGTACTAGAAAAGATTTTGTCTTATGAGCAAGCTCAAAAGTTTTTGTTACATGGTGTTACTGGTAGCGGTAAAACTGAAGTTTATCTGAGTCTGCTGGAGCATACTCTAGCTCAAAACAAAAGTGCGATAGTTTTGATTCCAGAAATCACTCTCGCTCCTCAAACTTGTTCTAGAATTATTGCAAGATTTCCAGAAGAGCAAGTTTTGATTTGGCATAGTGCTTTGACTCAAGCCGAAAAAACTTTTAGCTATCAAGCTCTATTAAGTGATAAGCCCAAAATCATTGTAGGAGCGCGTTCGGCGATACTTAGTCCTGTCAAAAATCTGGGTTTAATTATCGTTGATGAGTCTCACGAAAATTCCTACAAGCAAGAAGAACCTAGTCCTCGTTATCATGCAATTAATGTTGCAGAAAAACGAGCGGAATTGTCTAATTGTCATTTGCTGTTAGGTACTGCTACTCCAAGTATTGATACTTACTATAGAGCTATTAATGAAGATCATAGTGATTTCCATCTTCTGACGATGCGCAATAGAGTCTTTGCTAACCCTTTACCTGATGTTTCTGTTATTGATATGCGTGAAGAATTCAATAACGCCAATAAGTCGATTTTTTCAAGATTGCTCAAGATCAATATTGATAATGCTTTAGCTAATAAAGAACAAGTGATTTTGTACTTGAATAAGCGCGGAAATGCTTCACATGTTTTTTGCCGTGCTTGTGGTTTTGTTTATAAGTGTCCAAATTGCGACGCCAAAATTGTTTATCACTCTGATAAAGCACAAATGCTTTGTCATCATTGTGGACATAATGAACAGCATCCTAATGAATGTCCGACTTGTGAATCAATAGCGATTAAGTTTTTTGGTTTGGGAACCCAAAAGCTTGAAATTGAGACAGCAAAAGCTTTTCCAGAAGCAAGAATTGCTCGTTTGGATAGTGATGTTTCTCGTGAAAGACATAGATATATAGAAGTTTTGAAGCAATTTGCAAATAACGAAATTGATATTTTGATAGGGACACAAATGATTGCTAAAGGACTTGATAATCCAAATCTAACAGTTGTTGGAGTGATTTCAGCTGATACCAATATGTCTCAAATAGATTATCAATCTGATGAAAGAGCTTTTCAATTGCTGACTCAAGTCGCTGGAAGAGCTGGACGAGCAGATAAACCTGGTAAGGTGATACTGCAAACTTATCAACCAGAGCGTTCAGTGATTGAGTTTGCTAGAAATCATGATTTTGTAGGTTTTTATCAAGAAGAAATTCAAATTAGAGAATCTTGTAAATATCCTCCATTTGCAAAAGTGCTTAGATTCAAAGCCTCAAGTGAATTTGAATATAAAGCTATTAGTGTTTTGAATAAAGTACATGAATTGATTTTTGCAAATATTGACGTTAGTAAAGTTGAAATTCTCGGTCCTTTGCCGACTTTAATCTCTAGGATTAATAACAAATATCGTTATCATATTGTGGTCAAAATCCCTTTTGGTGAGGATATTCATAAAGTCGTCTCTATCTTGAAGCTCTGTTTTAATAAGGCTTCTAGGGATGCTGATGTGGTTTTGAGTTTGGATGTGGATAATATAAGTTTGTATTAGTCTTCATCTTGCAAGTTCTTGCAAGCGTCCCATCTCATGTAAATAGCAAGAAAGACAAGTGGTGACATTATTAAAAGCAAAATCAAACTATTTCCGAGCTCTTCTAACATTTTTTGTTTCCTTCTTGTACTTAGGTAGCACAATTTTGTATCCAAAGTATAACAGTAATGCCCCCAGAATAAATGAAATCAGAAGATAATAATTGAGAAAAATCTTCATATTGTTTTCTCGTAAGCAAACTTTTAAAGCAACATTGCCTAATGGTATCAAGCATGCAAAACCCAGATACTGACATATTTGTGAGCTATATTCAAATCGTTTGTCATCAAATTTGCTCATGGCGATAATCATTGCATATCAATTTACGAAAAACTATCCATGAAATCTCCCAAAAATTAGGGGTTTGCCACAAAAAATCTATTGAAGACTAATCTTTCTTCTTTTTGGGTTTGATGTTTTTTTCGTTAATCAATTTTGGCTCAATGTATTTTGGATTGATTTTCTCCTGATTGTTTTTAAGCTCAAGTGCTATTTTAGTTAAATTA
>JAJTHA010000080.1 GCA_021299565.1 Candidatus Caenarcanales bacterium | reverse complement strand
CATAAAACTGTGCCTCACCTTCCTCAGGAATATAATCCAAAACTTTAGGCTCGAAGAAATATATTCCAGTGTTCGCCCATTTTGACAAAGCCTCTTGCTGACTAGGTTTCTCTTGGAATTGCACGACTCTTGAACCAGTAGAAGAATCTTCTGAGGCGTTCGGTAACATAGACTCTGTGACTATAATCCCAAACTGTGATGTCTCAACAACTGGCATCATCGCGATGCTGACAAGGCAATTGTGTTTGGCTACAGCTTCTTTGTGTTTTTGGTAAAGTAATGATAGATCTAGGTCAGTGAGTGCATCTCCCATGATAATGCAGCAAGTCTGTCCAGCTAAAAAATCTTTGCAACGTCTAATGCCGCCAGCAACTCCTGATAGTTTTTCTTCATAGCGAAACTCAATATCGATATTCTCTTTGTTCTTGATATCTTTGAAATGTTCATGAACAGTGGATGCCAGATGGTGTGTGTTAGAAACGACTTTTGTGATTCCATGTTTTTTTAGTAAGAGCAGAATATAATCCATCACAGTTTTTCCTGCGATTTGTACTAAAGGCTTTGGTACTATTTCACTGATTGGTTGTAGTCTTGAACCTATGCCTGCGGCTAAAACCATTGCTCTAACATTTGAATCAATTTTATTTGTCATGATCTAATCCTCATTTTACTAACTTTCTTAAGCCCTTTTTGATTTTTTTTTAACAAGTCAAACATAGGATAAAATAATCACAGCATGCAAAAAGACAAACGCGAAATCACCATAGCTCTTCTTTTAATCAGCCTTACCTTAATTTGTGTTGTAATAGGTTTTGTTAATTCAAAAAGAACAGCATCAATGGTTAAAGGTCAAGTAAATGGCAGTCTGTCAGATAGTTTGAAGCATGATCAAGTTATGGTACTGGCTTTTGAAGGTCCAATTTATGACACTTTTCAAACCAAAAGCCCTTTCAAGTCTGCCCTGAATGCAGCTAGCCTCAAAGAAGAATTATTAAAAGCCAAAGAAGACGATAGCGTCAAAGCTGTTCTTATCAGGTTTAATAGCCCCGGCGGAACAGTAGCGGCTAGTCAAGAAATTTATCAATTAGTTAGAGATTTACGTAAAGAGAAAAAAGCTGTCGTGATCAGTATGTCCGATGTTTGCGCTAGCGGTTGTTATTATATTTCAAGTGCTGCTGATGCTATCGTTGCCAATCCCGGGACTTTAACTGGTAGTATCGGTGTGATCATGCAGGGTCTTAATTACAAAGGGCTTTTTGAGAAATTTGGTGTTAGAGATCAGACTTTTAAAGCAGGTAAATTTAAAGATCTAGGCTCTGGAGCTAGGGATTTGACTCCTGAAGAAAGACAAGTTATGCAAAATCTTTTGGATGACACTTACGATCAGTTCTTGTCAGATATTGTTGATGGACGCAAAATGGATAGAGCTAAGCTTGAGAAACTAGCTCAGGGATTGATTTATACAGGCCGTAAAGCGCAGGAAGCTGGACTTGTTGATTATCTGGGTTCATATGAAGATGCTAAAAAAATCACCCTTGATATTTTGAAAGATAAATATGGTTATAAGCGCATTAGCTCTCTTAAGTTTAATGAAAATTGGGAGAAAAAGAAAATTTCTGGTTTGGAAGAAATACTTGATTTAGGCTTTGGTTCTAAGGCAAATTCTACTTCCCAGTTGGAGAATAAGCTCAATCAAATTTTATCCGATAAGCAGGAGCCCTTTGCGCAGAGTAAATTTCAAATGTTTTATTTATTACAATAAATTTTCATTCACACAAAACTAAAAAGTATAATTTAATGTCATTGCGAGCCGCAAAGCGGCGTGGCAATCCAGCTTAACTCGTGCATCGTGGACTCCCACGACCTGCTCTGCAGGTCTCGGAGTGACTTAACAGTTATAGACTGAGCTTACGTGGAGTAATTACAAATTTAACCTAACCTTAACTCAATTTCATCTAGGAACTTGCTTTATATAGGGGACGACTAAACTAATATAATCGTGCTAAGATTATAAACTCTTTGTTAAGGCGCCCCCCAATCATGCTCAGCACTGAACAAAAAAAACTAAAAGAAAAACAACAACCTGCCTCTGGTAAGTTTGATTCAGATCATTACGCAATCCGCAAAGCAACCGGTAAATACGACATCGATAGAGTTACAGAACTCTGGGCTAATTTAACCATGATTCAGCAAATGCAAGGCAATGATCATTGGATGAAAGCCTCACAAAAATCTGGTCTAAGTTGGGGAGAATATATTGAAAGACTTTTGAGTTCAAGAGCATCAAAAGTAATTGTTTTTGAGAATAGAGATTTGATTTTTGGTTTTGCTTATATGGTTTTAGAGCCGATGAATTTTAATAACGCAAAACAAAAACCTAAGCTAAAAGCTGTGATAAAAGAAATTTATCTAGAACCTGCTTATAGAGAGCAAGGTAAGTCAGAAGAGATGGCGGAGATGATGCGTCAGTGTTTATTAACAATGAACATCGACTACTTTGAATTTGATGTCAAAGATTTATAAAATTTTTCAAGAGCTTCAAACCCGCTTCACCAGATTTTTCTGGGTGAAACTGACAAGCGAATAAATTTTCACCATCCCAAAAATGGCTAATAAATTTTTCAAAATATTCTGTCGAATAGATATTTGATTTGGGGAATTTTTTGTTTATGTTCTCTAATTCATTTGGCACTTTTGCCGCAAAACTATGTACAAAATAAAAATGTTCTTCAGGTGAAATGTCTTTAAATAGTGGACTAGCATTGCCCTTGACAGTATTCCAGCCCATATGAGGTATTTTGGGACAAATTTTTTCATCGAATTTTTCAATTTGACCAGGGATTATTTCAAGCCCCTTGCTTATTGTTCCTTCATGCCCGCACTCAAACAAAACCTGCATGCCAACACATATTCCAAGAAATTTTGTTTTTCTGGCAATAGATTTTTTGATGGCATGGTCCAGCCCCAATGATTTTATTTCCTGCATTGCTTTTTCAAAACTACCTACACCAGGGAAAATAATTTTCTCTGCTTGCTCGATCTGCTCTGGATTTGAGCTGATCACAATATCTGCACCAATAGCTTCTAGTGAATTACAAACACTAAATAAATTTCCTCCAGTTTTATAATCGATTACAGTGATCATTATGGTTCATTTTAACCTATCCATAACCTTGACTTGTTTTATTAATATCAGCCATGGTAGATAACGTTAATCTTAGTACAGCAGCCAATTCTGATTCTCTGAGTATTGGTATTAAAGCTTCAGAGACAGTTGATACAAGCAAGTTAGAAGAGTCTATCTCTAGTGTTCAAAGCCAATTGACAAGTGATTCACAGGGCAACAATTCGGTTAGTCGTAATAGCAATAGTATTTTTGAAGAGTCCAATAATGTTTTTCAGAGACGAAGTACCGAAAATCAAAATAGGGTTTCTCGTTCAAACAGTACTGCAGTAAGAGCCAATGCTGATACGACAGTTAGAAGTAATAATATTATGGCAAGACAAACCGCCAGACAAGAAAGTCGTGACGCCAGAAATGGAGTAGATATTGATGTGGTCGCGAATAATAGGTTTCTAGATTTCAACAATAAAGCGACTAATATTGTAAACAGACATCTAGATGTGAAAGATTTTAATAGTCAGCGCCAAAATCGCTTCAAACAAACTTTTTTAAACCCAGAAATTTTTCAAAGAATTACTAAATACTTAACCGGATCTTAACTATCAAATGTTAGAAACTAGCAAGGGAGCACAAGAGGGATATGACACAAACAGTTAAAATTAATTACGAAGAAATAGTAGAAGCTACAATTTTAAGTTCTACTGGAACAGTCTTTGAAAAAACTCAAATGGAAACTCCAAAGATTTTTGATGCCAAAACTGGCTTATTGATAAATAAATTTGATGAATTTAATCAACATCATGTATCTAGATATGATGAACAAATTTTAGAAAATGTTAAAAAGAGAAAATTAAGTCCAGAATCTTATAGAGCTACTTTTAATAAAAAAACAAAAATTATTACCAAAGAATTAAGTAAACACTCAGTTAGAGTTTGGAAGCCATCTTAATTTTGTTGATTTCGTCATTTCTGCTAAGATAAATCTTGGATGAAAGTTAGTGTAATCGGCACAGGATATGTAGGTTTGGTAACAGCTACTTGTTTTGCTTTTTTGGGGCATGATGTTAGTTGTTTGGATATTAATCCAGAAAGAATTGAGCTACTCAAAAAAGGTAATATACCTATTTATGAACCATATTTAGAAGATTTACTTGCAATTTGTAAGACTAACGACAACTATCCAAAATTTTCTACTGATTCAAAAGAAGTAATAAGCCATGGAGAGTTTATTTTTATTGCTGTCGGTACTCCTCCAAAAGAAAACGGCGAAGCAAATTTAAGTTATTTGGAATCTGCTGCAAGAAGCATAGGACAATATTTAAGTGACGGAGCTATTGTTATTAACAAATCTACTGTTCCAGTAGGCTCTGGCAATTGGGTTGCAATGCTCGTTGAAAATGGAATTGCTTCAAGAGCTACAGCGAATTCAAACACTGCAACAGCAACTAAAGTAAATTTTGCGGTTGCGTCAAATCCTGAATTTTTGAGAGAAGGCTGTGCGATAGCCGATTCATTGTATCCAGATAGAATCGTTATCGGCACTGATGATGAATTGACAGCAAACAAGCTGAAATCCTTGTACCAAAAGCTTTCTAGCCAAAGCTTCACAGCGCCGGATTTTTGTCCAAGACCGAGTAACTACAAAGAATCTCAATTGATAGCAACTGATATTACCTCTGCTGAGATGATCAAGTATTCGGCTAATGCTTTTCTTGCTAGCAAAATTAGCTTCGCTAACCAGATAGCAAATATTTGTGATTTAGTTGGTGCAGATGTTAATCAAGTGATGAATGGCATTGGTACTGATTCTAGAATTGGACATAAGTTTTTGAATGCGGGAATAGGTTGGGGCGGTAGCTGCTTTGGCAAAGATATCGATGCGCTAATCAATATTGCAAGAGAGTATGGTTATGATCCTGAGATTTTAAAAGCAGCTAAAACTGTTAATTATCGCCAAAGAGATCTTGTAATTAAGCGCTTGCAAGAACAAATGAAAATCATTAAAGGCAAAAAAATAGCATTATTAGGTTTGGCATTTAAGCCAAATACAGATGACTTGAGAGACGCTCCTAGTCTTGATTTAGCAAGATCATTAATTAAACTTGGTGCGATGGTTAGAGCTTGTGATCCAGTCGCAATAGAACATTGCAAGAAACAAAATCCTGATATTGAGATTTATTATTATGAAGATCCTTATGAAATGGCAGCTGGAGTTGATGCTATTGTTTTGGTTACTGAGTGGAATGAATATATTAATTTAGATACCACTAAACTCAAATCTTTAATGGCTGGTAATATTTTTATTGATGGTCGTAATCAATATAGTCCTAGTCAACTCAAAGAAAAAGGTTTTATTTATATAGGTATGGGGAGACATTAATGCGTATACTAATCACTGGTGGAGCGGGTTTCATTGGTTCACATCTTTCGGAAAAATTATTGAAAGCAGGAAATGAAATTATAGTTATTGATAATTTGGTTACTGGAAGTCTTGAAAATATAGCTCACCTTGATAATCACCCGAACTTTACTTTTATCAATCATAATGTCTCTGAATATATTTCTATAGATGGTGATTTAGATTGGGTGATGCATTTTGCTAGTCCAGCTAGTCCTGTTGATTTTGAAAAGCTAGCTATCCCTATTCTCAAAGTTGGTTCTCTTGGAACTCATAATGCACTTGGTCTTGCGAGAGAAAAAAACGCTAAGTTTTTTTTGGCAAGTACTTCTGAAGTTTATGGTGACCCCGAAGTTCATCCGCAACCAGAGACTTATTTCGGCAATGTCAATCCTATAGGTCCTCGTGGAGTTTATGATGAGTCTAAACGCTTTGCTGAAGCGATTACCATGGCTTATCACCACAAACACAAAATAGACACTAGAATCGTGCGCATTTTTAATACTTTTGGTCCTCGTATGAGAGCGGATGATGGTCGCGTTGTCTGTAGTTTTGTTTCTCAGGCATTATTGAATAAACCAATAACAGTTTTTGGAGATGGCTCACAAACTCGTAGTTTTCAATATGTTGATGATCTTGTTGATGGGATCTGCAAGATGATGGAAGTTGAGTTTAACCAACCTATCAATATCGGTAATCCTGTAGAGTTCACTATTAACCAGCTTGCTCAGATGGTCATTAAATTATTGGATTCAAAATCTACTATTGAATATCTCCCTCTCCCTCAAGATGACCCCAAAAGACGCCGCCCAGACATTACTAGAGCGACGACTTTGCTTAATTGGGCCCCAAAATATAGTCTTGAAGATGGTCTAAAACAATCTTTAGATTATTTTAGGCAAATTGCCTTAAGTTCTACATAATAACGGCTTTACTTTATTACTAGGGCATGCAAGAATCTAAGCATATGGACCAAGCAATTAGCTTCTCTCCAGATCAACTATCAGCTTTAAGTAAGCAGATTAAAGGCTTCGGTGGAATTCAAGCTGTTATGGATCTCAAAAATGCGAAGATGAGGCATGAATTGGTTGCAAGCGCAAAAGCGATGAATTTGAAGGCAACTAGAAAGATACTAGAAGCTTTACATAAAGCGTAATTTTTAACCCAAAAACAATTCAATAGACTTTAGATCAGATTCACTTAGTTTTATAGTTGAATCATCTACATACATATCCAAATATTGTTTGGATTTTGATTTATCCATTTGATGTCCGGCAAAATTACTTGCATAAGACATGACTTCCTCGAAATTATTTTTGCCCCAAATTATAGATTGCATCAATATCTGATCAAGCTCTTCAATAACTTTTGTACCCAATTCTTTTTTAGCAACATTACAGCCCAAGGGCAGTCTATAACCACCACTATATTCATGCCACCAAGTCCCCAAATCAATAATTAGTTTATAACCAAGTTCTTGATATTTGAGTTGTGCTTCGTGAATCAAGAGAGAGGCGTCTACTTCATTGTCTTCTAGTAATTTAAAACTATCATGATATGAACAATATACGATTTCATATTTGTAACTATCCTTCTTTTCATCGATGCTATTTTGGCTTAAGTCATTGCGAGCGCAGCGAAGCAATCCAGTATCACTATCAAGATCTTGGTTGCTGGATCGCCACGCCTCCTGCGGAGGCTCGCGATGACATTCTAGTAAATTTCTCGAGCACTTTTTTTGACTATTAAAATACTTACTTAACGCCAATTCCGAACTAGTGTATCTTCCCGGTATAGCTATTCTTGTGATTTGATCAACAGTCAAATCCTTCTTGCTGATTAGCTTTGGTCCATGTTTGCTAGAGCCTAGGGATGCTCCTGAAAGCATGAGTTGGTATTTGTCTTGAAGATATTTGTATGCATGAAAAGAAACAGCGATGATATCGTAAGGATTTTCATTGGATAATGCTAGCTCATTTAGAATAGAGATTTCATCAGCGGCAAATTCAAACTCATAGTTTTTGCAATCAATTTTGTTCATGCACATGGCATAAAACATAAATGCATCATCTGAATCTGGACTGTGAGCAATTTTGATCTTCATTATGCTTCTTTCTTTAACTTAGCATGAGCTTCACATTTTGCTTCGCTAGCAGAGTTAAAATTAAAGTTTAGTGAAACTAAATTGGAAAAAATGGCACAAGATCTAAGGCTCTTAAAATCAATGCCTGACCTATTCTAATTGGAAAACTTAAGGCATTAAAAACCGGCACTAATTTAGTTGAGTTGCTTTTGCAAATTATTTCAACTTCAGTTAAATCACTCGTAGCCATATAACGATCTAGAGCTGCAGTGCAGGCTTGATCAAAGCCAGGATTATTGCTAGTTGTTGTCACCAAAAGACTTTTTTCATTTTGCTCATCTTTGGTGTATTTTGCACTTGCTAATTGGTCTGTTTGGCTTGGAGGGGGAAACCAAAATTTCTTAATTAAATCTGCGATAGCATCTCTGTTAGTTTCAGGTTTGACTTGAATTACTTTTAAATCATTTGTAGTTACTGCACTAACCGATACCGTTAGCAAAAATAGGCTCAAACAAGCTATTAATATACTGCGGATAAATTCCATATAGTAATGATAGCCCGAGTAATACACTTAATACAAATAATTCATCTTTACGTGCGTCTTTCAAAGTTAACCATTTACTTGGTGTCTCTCCATAAAATACTCTCTGGTTCATCCAGAGCATATAAGCAGCTGTCAAAATCACTCCTAGGGTAGAAACAGCAGCTGATATTTTTACTGCGTCTATTGACCCGCCAGCAAAGGCTCCATAGAAAATCATAGATTCACCAACAAAGCCTGAAAGACCAGGTAAACCTAAATTAGCCATGGCAGCAAGTATAAACACATAAAAAGTTTGAGGCATAACTTTAGCTAGACCACCAAACTCTCCAATATCTCTAGTGTGAGCTCTTTCGTAAATCATTCCGACCAAGAAAAACAAGGCCGCTGATATCAAGCCATGAGAGAACATCTGAAAACTTGCTCCCGCTAAGCCAGCAGCATTAAGTGAGGCCAAACCAAGAAGTATGAAACCCATGTGAGAGATACTTGAATAAGCAACGATTTTTTTCAAATCAGTTTGAATTAAAGCAGCGTATGCTCCGTACAAAATATTTATTGCGCCCAAAACCGCGAGTGCTGGAGCAAGTTTGATAATTACTTCTGGAAAAAATCCAAGTCCAAATCTCAAAATACCATAGCAACCCATTTTGAGTAGTATGCCAGCTAGCAGCATGGATACTGGTGTTGGTGCTTCCACGTGAGCATCTGGTAGCCAAGTATGAAAAGGAACCGAAGGTAATTTTATGATGAAGCAAATCGCCATCAATATGAAAATCAAAGATTGAATTGGATAAGCTAATTGTTTGGTAAGAACCGAAAGCTCATTGATATCAAAAGACTGGAATCCAGACACTGTACGCAATATCAATAAACCAAGCAAAAGTAGAAT
>JAJTHA010000107.1 GCA_021299565.1 Candidatus Caenarcanales bacterium | reverse complement strand
TGCTGCGCATGAAGCAATAATTGAGGGTAACAAAATTGTTTTTGAATCTACCATTAATGCTTTTAAAGAGCATGCCCGAAAAGCACTTGGTGATTGCGTTTACTTGGCTTGCGGTGGTAATGCAGAGAAGTTCAAAGAATTTTTTGATCAAGTGATTGATGAGGCAAAAATTTTTAACTCATTAAACCACTAAAACCCTATCTATCCCAGCTAAATCTGGATAAATTTTTGCTTTAGGGAAAATTTCCAAAAGTTTGTCGCTCTGACCCAAACCAAATTCAAAAGCCATAAAACCATTTGGATACAACAGTCCTTTAGCTTGATTTTTGATGTGTGCATAAGGAAAACCCACCAAAGCATGCTTTGGCTCATGAAATAATTCTGCAGCAAGATTCTGATAATCAGCTTCTGAAATATACGGAGGATTAGAAACAATGATATCAAAGTATGGAGGCTTTCCAGTCATCACTGGCACTGCAATTGGTGAACTGGAGACACCAAGAATGGGATCCAAAAAATCTCCCATAATAAATTCAATCTCTGCTTTTAACCTTTTTGCATTGATATAAGCAACATTCAATGAAGCTCTAGAGATATCAGAAGCTAGCACACGAGCTGCTGGCAGCGCCAATTTCAGACTATTTGCAATACATCCAGATCCTGTGCCCAAGTCCAAAATTGTAGGTTTTGATATTCTACGACTTTTGATTTCTTCAAGAATTTTTGTAACTAAAAGTTCCGTTTCTGGTCTAGGAATCAAAACATCACTATTTACAAAAAATCTGTGCCCACAAAAAACAGCTTCTTCAAGCAAATAAGCCAAAGGAATTTTTTCTTTGTTTCTCTTGTCTCGAATTTCAAAAATAGTTTTAATTTGATTGCGGGTTAGTTCTTGTTCTTCATTGGTAATCAGCTCTGAATTGTCGATATTAAGAACATTTTGGAGAATTATTCTCGCTTCAATTTGAGCTTCTTCATTTAAAAGACTTTGTTTTAATTCTTGGTAAATTTCTTTAAGCTTCACAGACTAATTATAAGCCATACTTTTGAAAATCCACCGCCCTGAATTGTAGTGCCTCTGCCAAATGCTCATGTTTAATAGCTTTTGAAAGATCCAGATTTGCGATAGTGCGAGATACTTTTAATATCTTATTAAAAGATCTCGCTGATAGTTTTAATTTATGAATCGCTGATTCAAGAAATTTTTCAGCTGCCGGTTCTAAGACAGTATCAGGATTAAACTTATAAGCAAAATCTCTAGCAGCTTCGATTCTTGCTAAAAGCTGATCATTGCTTTTATTTATAAGATGTTTTTTGTTAAGTTTAGAGATCTCATCAGGACTTAGACGCTGCAATTCAATATGAATATCAATTCTATCCAAAAGCGGTCCTGATAATTTTGTTATATATTTTGAGATCTGCACCGGAGTACAAACACAAGTTTTTTCACTATCGCCCAAATAGCCGCAGGGACAGGGATTACAAGCAGCGATAAGCGTAAAATCAGCTGGATATTTATAAGAGTTTTTGATGCGACTAACAGTTATAGTTTTTTCTTCTAGCACTTGCCTTAGTTGTTCAATAGTATGTCTTGGAAATTCTGTAAGCTCATCTAAAAACAAAACTCCATTATGAGCCAAACTAATTTCACCTGGTTTGGCATTAGCTCCTCCACCAACTAGAGAAGTTACGCTAGCGCTATGATGAGGTGCTCTAAACGGAGCATCTAGTATCAAATCTTTTTTTAGTTGTCCACTAACACTATGTATCTTAGTTGTCTCTAGAGCTTTTTCCATGGTTAATACAGGGAGTAAACCTTTGAAACGCTTTGCTAGCATAGATTTGCCGCAACCAGGAGGACCAAGCATAAGTATATGATGATAGCCAGCAGCAGCTACTTCTAGTCCTCTTTTTGCTTTATTTTGCCCGATAACCTCTGCCAAATCTGTTGTTTGTTCCTGTTCTGCTCTTCTCGCTAATTCGATTGCGCTTAATGCTTTTAATTTATGACTATTAATGCAGTTGTTGATATAGTCACTCAATTCAGGTGGATTTTGAGATTTGATAAAAATCGCTTCTAGCAAATTTTTCGCTTCATCAATTGTTGAAACTGCATAAATTTCTGTTTTTGATTGTTCAACTAAAGTTACTAAAGAAGCTTCTTGAATGTTTTTGCTAGGGATAATCAAATAATCAAAATTTGCTTTATAAGCTTCTATGCTAAATGCGAGCATACCTGCGATACCTTTAATCTCACCTCGCAAAGACAATTCACCCAGAAAACAACATCTATCCAAAAAATCCGGAGCTACATTGAGATAGCCAAGATTAATCATTAAGCTAATCGCAATTGCTAAATCAAACTGTACTCCTTCTTTTCGGATTTGCGCGGGACTCAAATTGATCAAAACCCTTGAGGGTGGGATTTCATAACCGCTTGCTCTCATGGCTACATTGATTCTCTCTTTGGCTTCACTGATTGATTTGTCAGGAAGGCCAACTATATTGAAACCAGGTAAACCTTTATTGACATCGGTTTCTACTGCAATGATACTTGCGTCTATGCCTCTTAGTGTTGCTGAATAAGTTTTTGTGTACATGCCTATTTGATATCATTTATCAAAATTTTTTTTACTCGTACAAAGATTTGCGTATCTATTTAAACCCTTACAGCAAAAGGCTTTTGGTTAAATTATTTTTTCTAAATGAAGTGGTCAACCACCTACAATTTTTTCTTGGCTTCTGTCAACCATACACTAACTTCTGTCTTCAAGTGGTCTTGTTGATCATTTGTAAACTTATGGAGATCGACTAATAACTTTGAGAATTTTTGAAAATTTGGATTGGGCTGTTCATACAAAAAATTTATAAAAAGCTCTTCAATCAAATCACTCATCAATGTATATTTCCCTTTATGATAAAGCTCTCTTATCGAGCGCATATTATCGAATAAAAACTTTTTCAATGGTCCTACTTCTTTTAAGTTGCCATATTCGTCTGCGATTTCGCCTTGTTGAAACTCAACTTGATTCAAATCGTCTGGGACAAACTCATCAAATTTAATTCTTTCAAAAGCATCCAAGGACTGGCCTTCATTAATTTTTCCAACTATGTCTCTTAGATTACCTTTAAAAGCAACAGGGTAATGGAAATGTGAAACAGCGTCTTCATCTTCACTTCCCCTTATAGAGCTATTCTCTATTTCAGCGTGGCTTATATTGCTGAAATATTTTAGGAAAAATTGTCGTGCATAATCTCTTGAAGCAATGTCCTCTTT
>JAJTHA010000176.1 GCA_021299565.1 Candidatus Caenarcanales bacterium | reverse complement strand
CTCGTCAAAAAAAGAACATTGCTCTTATCAGCTTGGCCGCAGCTGGTGGTTTAACTGCAGTCGCAAACTTTAATGGATGTCAACAGACTAAACCCACAAATCAAAGCATGTGGACAGATTTTCATAATACAATTGCTCGAAAATTAAGCGAGGGGGCAGACAAAAATCATCAACATGTCGTGAGCAAAACTCTTGAAGATAGAGCGGGAGATGTAGAAACCAATCATCAACAGACTTACGGGCAGATAAAGGATATATACGACCGAATTCAAGACCCAGAAATAATTGCAGGACTAAAAGCATTAGGACTAGACAAAAGTTCTTTAGAGTTTGATAAAGAATTAAACGAATATACACTTGCCGAATTAATTAGTTTATTGACTACCCCTGTTAAGGAAAATGCTAAAGATGCACTTAACGGTGCCGCATATGCATACGAGAATCCTGATATCAAGCGAGAGATAAGCCAAAATCCAAAAATCAAACCTAGCTTGAAAGCCATTCTTGTGCGTAATCTTATAGACATGCTGGATGCCAGTGCTAATATTCGCTTTGATGAAAAACTAACTAAGAGTGCAAGATCTATATATGAAGAAAATTCATATTACCAACAAAAATCCATAGAAAAAATTGAAGGCATATTTGATTCCAACATGACATTAAATGAATATCTAGAAGCTAATCCTTTAAAGTTCGAGACTGTGGAAGAAACGATGAATTGGGCGAGAGATATAAAATCCTTTTTTGGAACAATATCTGCAAATACTCAGGAAACTTTAGATCAATAATCAAAATTGATCGATCAGACAATTAATGCAGAAGGTCTAAAAGAATATTTCCGCGACCCCCTTGCCAATTCAGGGTAGAATAGATTATTATAACAATATGGACAAAGATAACAGCATCAATTCCTCAGTTTTTAGTGCTCTTAGACCATTTGTTTTAGCAGGAACTTTTCTCGCCGCACCATTTGTAGTTTTATCACAAGGGCAGAGAGATGATTACGTTCGACAAATTGGAGAGAAATTGGCTGATCCTAATCAAGTACCTGAGTACCGAGCATATACAAAAGAGCAAAAAATTGAGAATGATGATATCAAGCACATAACTCTAAGCAATGAATTAAAATCTTTATTTCAAAGATGTCTAAAAAATCAAGAGTCACTCAAACTCCTAAATATAAATTTTGATTACAAAGAAAACCAATATAATCAATTTTTTGAAGACCATACTTACTTTAAAGACAACGACGATTCTAGTCCTTTACTAGTAAAACTTGAAAAAGCTGATCTTGCATTAATAGTGGGTATCATCGAAGACAAAAACGATAATTATCAACTCAAAGATAGTGCAAAATTAATAGAGTTTTTTAAAAAGTTTGCTGAAGGAGAATATCAAGCGGTCTCTAATGCTCTGACACAAAAACAAATGGGTTTAATTCAAAGCGTAATCATTCCAACACTAGAGAGCGATCAAGACAAGTCAGGCAATCTCTTGTTTGATTGTGCTCATAGACTTCCAAAAGAAGCCGCATTGTCAGACACCGCCTCACTTGCTAGAGTGATTTTCAAAGCTTTAGATACTTATAAAACGATAAATAATCATTAGTGGATGATGCTAAAATAAAACACATGAGAGCCGCAGAACCCAGTACTAGAGCATATTACGCAAAGTTTCTTTTGCTACCTGCTGCATTAGCAGCAGCGATAGGTCTTAGTGATACTGGTAAACAATCTCAAAACAAAGTTTCAGCAATGCCTATCATTGGTAAATTCTTGGAACAAAATATCGAAGCAATTGAAGAACTGAAATCTACCATGAGAGATGCAGGAGTGAGAGTGGCTGCAGAAATCCCATTTATCGATAAACTAGTACATGATGGTACTAGTGACGAAGAGCTTGTTGCAAAAATAAATAAATCAGCACTAGCAAAAGCTAATAATCTTTTTAATCTTTTACAAAGCAAAAAAGAATTAATTAACAAAATTATCCCAGATTTAGACCTAGATAATACAGATAAATTCCTGGATACAGTTTTGGATTTAAAGGCATTTAGTGATAGCTATCACGCGAGTAAAACACTCAGAAATATATACTCAGAAGTACAAACAGAAAACGAAACTTTTTATTTGCTTTGTGACATAAATGATCTTAGTCTTGCTAATCAGCAATTAAGTGAAAGCGCTAATCAAGAAAAACCAAATATCAAAGATGCAATCAATTCTTTCAAATTCGGAGTGGAGAGTTTCTTGCCGAGACCTTCCTCGCAAGAAGAAGAATCAAAAGCTAAAGCAATATTTGAAAAATTAGAGCAGTTAGAGCTACAACCTGGACAAACACTTATTGAGCAATTCACTCAAGCGCATCCCAATGAATTAAAAACAAGATTAGATCTACTTGCAATTGATACTTTTAATCAATTCCTTTCTAAAAAACAATAGATTAAACAAAGCCTTAGATACAATCCCAAATAAGCATGACTTCAAAAGATACAGATACTAATACTTTTAGAGGATAAACTCGTTCAAACAAGACGGGTCTAGTACATATAGCTAGTTATAAATAGCTAGCGCATATGACAAGAGTAATCACACTACTCCTTATTGCTTTGCTTTTGTGTCCAATCGCCTTGGCCATGACCAGTGATGGGCGTGGCAATATGCTCATTCCTGCTCCTCGTAATCTTGGGATTAGCACTAGAAATGTTCCAGCAAAACTTACTG
>JAJTHA010000039.1 GCA_021299565.1 Candidatus Caenarcanales bacterium | reverse complement strand
ACCTGACGTGGTAAAAGGCATTCTCAAATTGAATAGTAGGTTTACGTGGCATACACAGTTATTGTTACTAATTTGTATGCAGAATGTATACTGTGGGAAACACGTAGTCAACTTAATATGCGGCTTGAACGGTAAGGTTAAGAATTGTCACATTTTTGGGGTCTGACCCCATGTCACACTTTGTTCCATGGCATTTTCTCAAGTAATATTGCCATGCCACAAAAGCCGCTAACTCCAGCAAAAAATAAACCAACACCAACAAAAGCACTAAGTGCCCAGAAGCTATAATTCACAAAATGTCCCAAACTAGCCCCAGTAGTAATTAGTAGACCAGCTGCTATCATAACTTGTCGTTGGATCGAAATAGCTTTTCTTGATTGTTTAATGGGTAATTGATTTGAAGCCCAAGCACTAAAACCGCCTTCTAGCTGTGTAAGCTGTGTAAAGCCTTTTTCTTTGAGTGCTTGACATGCCTTTTCTGAACGCTTTCCTGCTTGACAGAACAAAACAATATTTTTGTCTTTTGGAATTTTATCCAAATTGTCAACTATGGTGTCATGTGGAATACACTTGGCATCTGGTATAGAGCCTGATTTATGTTCATCTAGAGACCTAACGTCTATGAGCATTATGTCTTTGCCTTGCTTGTTGATTAATTCTTGTAAATCATTTGCTGAGATTGATTGCAATATAGTCATGGTGATATTATAACTTTAGCAATATTTGGATCTTCAAAAACAAAAAAACCAGGCTTGTGACCTGGGTTTTTTGTTTATCGTTATTTGTTTTGTAATTAATTGTTTTGAGAACGAGATATTTCAAACCATTCAGTACCTGAATAAATTAGTTCTATCGTAGATCCTGGATTTGCATTGAAGGCACCGCTTGTGCTTAATTCAAGATTTGATAAACCAACTTCATCAAGCGTAATAGGGGCAGCGAATACAATTGTGAGTCTTTGGCCAGCAACACCACCAGTTATTGATATAACAGGAGTAGCCACTCCGGAGTTACTAAGAGTAACAAGATTTAATCCAGTCGCGCTGAAATTATCAGCACCAGCTGTGTCAACTGTTCCAATTGCAATTGGAGTCATGCTTGTTGTTTTAACAAGAGTACCACCACCACTCGGAAGAGTGTAAGCACTAGCACCAGCAGGAATAGTAACAGTAGCAGTGCCTGGACCACCAGCGAGTTGTAGCACATTGATACCATCATTGATCTCGGCAGCTTCATCAGCTCTACCCGTTACATTTCCAGTTATCGCACCGGTAATACCTTGAGGTGCAGAAACAGGACCAGCAAATGTCGTTGTAACAGCAGCTGTACCAACATTAGTTAAGCCAGCAAGAGTAGTAATTGCTGCTTGAGAAGCACCAGTTACGTTTGTAGCGTTAGTTGCGTTAATAGAATTAGTGGCATTAGATGCAATACCAGTAAGGTTCCCAGTGAATCCATGAGGTGCAGCAACAGGACCAGCAAATGTAGTTGTAACACCAGCTGTACCAACATTAGTCACTCCAGCTAGTGTAGTGATGTTTGGTTGAACCGCAGTGTTTACAAGCCCTTGCAAGTTACCGATAAACAATGGAGCTGTAATGTTGCCAGTTGAAGTAAATGTACCAGCAGTAGTTAAGTTTTGAGCAACGCCAACTGAACCAGTAAAGTTCACTGTGTTACCAGCTGTACCCACTATCGCCAAAGCAGGAAGGCTAGTGATAGAAGTTTGAGCTGCACCAGTTACGTTAACTGCGTTAGTTGCATTTGTTGCAGTTCCAGTTACGTTACCAGTTACATTACCAGTGATATCTCCAATAAATCCTTGAACGCCTCTAACTGGTCCTTGGAATTGAGTTTGAACTCCTGCAGTACCAGCATTGATCAAGCCAGCCATAGTAGTAATACTAGGTTGAGCTGCAGTCAGGATAGCACCAGTTAAGTTACCAGTAAGGTTTCCAATGAAACCTTGTGCTGCATTTACTGGACCCAATAAGTTAGTAGTTACACCAGCAGTACCAGCGCTAATAAGTGCAGGCAAAGTAGTGATAGAAGATTGAGTTGCTGTCAAAACTTGACCAGTCAAGTCACCAGTTACATTTCCTGTAACAGCGCCTGTAACAGGACCAGTTACATTTCCAGTAACGTTTCCTGTCAAATTAGCTGTAATTCCTTGAGGAACAGCTAAAGGACCTTGAGCTGTAGTTGTTGTACCAGCAGTACCAAAGCTTGTTAAACCAGCTTGAGTAGTGATGTTTGGTTGTGATGCTGTAAGAACAGTACCAGTTAAGTTACCCGTTACATTTCCAGCAAGCGCTCCAGTGAAACCTTGCGGTGCCGCTAAAGGACCTTGAGCTGTAGTTGTAGTACCAGCAGTACCAAAGCTAGTCAAACCAGCAAGAGTAGTGATTGCAGATTGTGAAGCACCAGTAACATTCGCTGCGTTAGTCGCGTTTGTTGCATTAGTTGCATTCGCTGCGTTAGTTGCATTAGATGCTGTTCCTGTAAGATCTCCAACGAAACCTTGAGGTGCTGCTACGGGACCAGCGAAAGTAGTTGTTGTACCAGCTGTACCAACATTAACTAAATTAGTTAGTGTTGTAATTGCTGTTTGTGAAGCGTTAGTAACAACTTGAGCTGAATTAACGGTTCCAACAATTGATGATGCCGGATAAAAAGAAGGAATAGGACCTTGAGGACCAGGTGAACCAGCGTCACCAGCTTTTCCAGCAGGACCGCTTTCACCAGCAGGACCACTAGGACCTTGTGCGCCGATACCACCTTCAGTAGTAGTAGCAAGCACTGGCAATGATGCAGCTGTTGTTGAGTCTATTTCAGCAGGTAAATTTGCTGGTCTTTTAGCCAAGTAAACTACAAATCTTTGTGGGTTTGCAGCAGGGACATTACCGCCGCTGACTTCTAAAATTGCTTGTATCAAATTCGCTGAAACCGCGTCAGGAATTGATGGAGTGATGAACTGAGCTTTTTTACCTTGAGTTGAAACATTTTGAGTTGGCAAATCCAAAGACTGACCGTCAGTAGTTTTCAAAACCACTTTGAATGGATTGCTTTTGCTTGTTAGTGATTTTCCAGTCACTGTTACTATTGCTTCTTCAACTAAGTTAGTTGAAACAGCTTTGCTATTTAATTTTGCGGCAACAGGAGCGATTAAGCTCACCGTCATCAACGCAAGAATAGCTAGTTTGTTTATTTTCATTTTATTACCTTGCCTTTTTTTATTTCGAATTACTTTTTCGGAATTGTTAAAAATTTTAGCCCGCCATCATGTGGGTAATTGTGAAATAATTATTAACGAGGGCTTTTTGTTGAAACCAAAGCTAGTAACTACAGTCTATTTATAGATTGTGAACTTTTCTTTGGATTTCTTGTTAATTCAGACTGTTCTAAGTTTTTTGCTTGCAATGATTAGAGTGCAGGGCTTTTTTATGGCTGCCCCGATTTTTTCACAATCGGTGATACCACCTATGATCAAAATAGGTATCTCTGGGCTTTTTTGTTTTTGGTTATATGATGCGATTTTTGCAAATTCCACGAGTTTGATTCTCACAGATCCTTATATGTTGGTGATTGGTATTATTCATGAGTTTTTTGTTGGTTATATTTTCGGAATGGTTTTGAATTTGATTTTTGATGCGATTGCAACTTTTGCCCAGATGCTTGGTATGCAAGCTGGTCAAAGTTCTGATCACGTTTTAAACCCGAGTGCGGATACTTCCACTAGTAATATTGCTCTTTTTTATGGCAATCTCTCGATGTGGGCATTTTTGAGTGTTGGTGGTTTGTATCAGGCTGCACTGATCTTGCGCAAAAGCTTTGAGCTGATTCCACTAGCGAGTTATTCATTTAATCTAAATACTCTTGCTCTCAATTATCCGAAGATTTTTGGGCAGGTTTTTATTATAGGTCTAAAGTTTTTACTACCCTTATTGGCGATGATGTTTATCATAGATATTTGCGTTGCTTTTCTTTCCAAAATTTTGCCGCAGGCATCGATGTTTTTTCTTTTGATGCCCGCGAAACTCACTGTCCTAGGCGCTTTTATGATACTAGGTTTGAGTGGTTATTGGATGAATATTGATCAATATTTCACTGAGGATGTTTTTGAATTGTTTGATACTTTGCTTGCGCCGAGGGCTTAAGTTGGAAACGCAGATGAGCTGTTGAGGCATAGTATTTTTCAGGGTAGACAGTGGCGATTTTTTGTAAGTGAGAACCATCGGCGATTTTAGGTATGACATCGTTATTGGTTTTTAGACCAATTTCTTTAGCTAGTTTTTGAGCCTCTGCTTCAATTGCTTTAGTGAAGTATTTGGCATTGCCATCTAAGGTGTCGATTAAAATTTTTATCTCGTCATCGTTCGTTTCCACTAAAAAGATTCTTGCGTAACCACTAATTTTTTTCTGTTGATCTTTGGGATCTATGCTTTTAATTAAAATATATTTTGTTCCAGGATCGGCAAGAGAGTAAAATACAGATTTTGAGTCAAGTTCCAAAGCCAAACAGCTATTGGTTCTTGAGCCCATGAAAATATTTCTCCCAAAATCTTCCGGATCTAAAAAAGATATTTCATGACTATCTTTTTTGCATTTTTTGCTATCGTTTGGATAAACCGGATTAGATTTTATTGGCTGTATATTTGTATGAGCATTCATCCAAATGTCAAAATTCAAATTTTTTGATTCCATGATTCCTTTTAGAACATTTGCCGATTTCCGAATCGCTTTAATAGCTTTGTCTTTTATTTCATCTTCTTCCTTTGCCACAAAGATATTAGAGAGCTTGCCATTTAACTTTTCTTGGGTCAAAGTTTTGATTAATCTT
>JAJTHA010000087.1 GCA_021299565.1 Candidatus Caenarcanales bacterium | reverse complement strand
CCCTTTTGGGATCTTTGACTAGCCCTGCTTTTTTGAGATAAGTGCGAGCCCAACCAATTCTATTTTTGAGTGTATTTTGACCACTTGAGATTTTTTCTTCTTTTTCTGCATCTGATAAATTTAAACTTTGAGCGATATTATCAACTACATCATTAAAATTATGCTCATTACCATCTTGAAGAGCATTCAAAAGGGGTAACATCATAGCTTCATAATTAGGAATTGCCATATAAACAATTATAATCAAATTAGCCTAATATGACATAATTAACCCCCAATGCCCCTCTCCAAATCCCAATACCTCAAAGCCCTCCAATGCCACAAACGCTTATGGCTAGCGAAGTTTAGACCAGAGCTGGCTGAGCCAGTTTCAGAGGCGCAGCAAGCAATTTTTGATCAAGGTACTTTAGTCGGCAAAGTCGCACAGGGACTTTTTGCTAATGGTATCGAGATCGCATTCACTCCTGATAATTTTGCTGGCATGATCAATGAGACCCAAGCACTACTTGAGCAGCACCCCAATATCACTATCTATGAAGCGACTTTTAAATTTCAAGATTGTTTTGCGATGCTTGATATTCTGGTCAAGACTCCGGCAGGCTTAGAGATATACGAGGTCAAAAGCTCTACTGGTGCCAAAGATGTTTACCTAGAAGATTTATCCTTTCAGGTTTATATACTCCAGAGCTTGGGTTACCCAATCTCAAAAGCGTGTTTAATCAATATCAACAACGATTATATTTTTGACGGGCTAGAACTCAATCTCGAAGAGCTTTTCAAGATAGAAGATTTCACTCAAGAACTTTTTATCAAAGCCAAACATGTCCCACATTTAGTATCCCAAATGCAAAACACATTATCAAGCGATGAGCCGCATATAGACATAGGAGTACATTGCAGCAAGCCCTACAAATGTGAATTCACCAACTATTGCTGGTCGCATATCCCCGATGTCTCGGTGTTTAGCTTGAGTGATGCGCGCGGCAAAGACTGGGAACTATATAAGCAAGGCTATATCAAACTAGAAGATATCCCTCTCAACAAATCCACGCGTTCTCAAATCAGCAGCAAACACATACAACAAATAGAATGCTATCTAGAGAACAAAACCCACATCAACCAAAACGCTATTGACAATCAACTCTCTCAAATACAATTCCCGATTGCGTTTCTGGATTTTGAATCTTTTCAAGATGCAATACCTCGACTTAGAGCAAGTAAGCCTTTTGAACAGATACCTTTTCAGTATTCTTTGCATATATTAGAATCCCCAGATGGAGAGTTGATGCATTATGAGTTTCTTGCCAAAGCCGATCAAGACCCTAGGTATGATTTCATAAGTTCTTTGATGAGAGATCTACCAAAGTCAGGTAGCATAGTGGTTTATAATCGCAGCTTTGAAGCTGGTGTACTCAAAAAACTGGCTTGTGAAGTACCTGAGTTTGAACCAGAAATTAATCAAGCACTGGAAAGATTTTTTGATTTGATGTTGATTTTCCAGAGACGAGATTATTATCATCCGGACATGCAAGGGCGCTATTCGATCAAGAATGTCTTACCAGCACTGATTCCGCAGCTTAGTTACAAAGATCTTGCTATAGGTGAGGGCAAAGCTGCTTCAAGGGCTTTTGTAAAACTTAGAGATCAACAAGATCTAAGTGAAAAAATCAGAGCAGATCTGCTTGCGTACTGCAAGCTTGATACTTTGGCGATGGTGGAGATTTGGAAGCAGCTAATAAAGTTGTGATCAATAGTAGTAATGATTCACAGCAAAGCTACCAGTTACTTTTGTTGATTTGGATTTTTTGGAAAATTTTACTGGTGCTGCTCTATTTTCGCCTTCAGCATCACAAGCACTTGATTGCCCTTGAGTATATTTATAAAGAAATTTTTTGATTAGTGCATTCACATCAAAATCACCCGCAATCTCTATGTAATCACCAAGAAAGTTCACTTCTGACAAATCAAGAGAACCTATTGTTCGTTCTTTAACTGAAACTAACCCTTTATTCACGATCTCATCTTCCTGATGTGTATAATTAAAATCGAAAAAAGTAATATATCCAAAATCCCTAGATGGCAAGATAAAGCGATCTAAACAAGTAGAATCATCTGAAGTCCGCTTATTGATTAGATCAGTGAAAACTTTTAATTTAATTTTGCCAGTCTTTAATAATTCTTCTGGGATCATTAAACTAAATCCCATTAGATCAGCATCTTGCGGTTCAATGCTATTGTGAGTGGCTTTTGATGAAGCGATGTAATAAATTCCATCTACAGACTTAACGCTGACGATGTTGTTACCTGCCAGTTTTTTGCCATTGAAGTTTAAAGTAGCTGACCGCTCTAACGCAGACACAGGACTGAATGCACAAATCAACAAAAAACAAGCTCTTAATAATTTATTCATGATTTGAATTGTATCGAATTCGGGATTATTTTGCCACCCCTAAATTCTTCTGCACCCAATAAACCCTTGGAATAGGTACCATGTCCGGACAAAATGGACAAAACTCTGTGAGGCATTACTAGTACTGTCATTCTGAACGAAGTGAAGAATCTCTTTCGGTGAATAATTAATGAGATACTTCGCTACGCTCAGTATGACACTAGAAAAATTGATTTTTCTGTTTTGTTAACCGATTTTGGTCGCTGGTTCTATCTCAGCTTGTTGAATATTGATATGAAATATATAAATGGCTCCCAAGACTGGGATCGAACCAGTGGCCAATCGGTTAACAGCCGATTGCTCTACCGCTGAGCTACTTGGGAGCGCGGTTTTCTAATTAAACAAGCATCTAAATGCTATTTAATTAGCTCAAAAAATTATACCCTGACAGTCTTTTTCTACTAGCTTAAATTCAATATTTTTATACTTTCTTCAAGCATTTGACCTAGTAGCTGGGTCCTTTAGTGTATTTATGGATTCGGGGAATTAGGAAAGATAGAAAAGGTGCCCAAAAAATTCAAATTCAAACTCGCCTCAGTCTTGCGCTATAGGCAAATCCTCAAAGATTCCCAAGAAGCTAAGCTCATGCAAGCCGCTCGGGCCTGCCAAGAAACTGAAGCATTGATACAAACTTTAGACGACCAAAAACACGCAACCTATCAAGCCATGATAGAAAACCTTCAACAAGGTTTCTCGCTTGTAGACAAAGTCAACCAAGATAGTTTCAATCACATGGTGCTTGCCGAAAAATCCAAAGAACAGTCTAGACTTGCCAAAAGAAAGCGCGCTCACGACTACGAGAATGCAAAGTACATAAGCCTTTCACGCTCTCATCTTATAGTTGATAAGCTCAAAGATAAAGCAATCGACCTACACCATAAAGCCCTACTAGAAGAAGAAAACAAACTAATAGACGATTTAGTTAGCACTCGCTTCAGGGTCAAAGATTAGAGATGATCCCTTCTTTTGATAGCTTTGGACCCTCGCTAGACGCTCTAGCTGCTTATCTAGGACTAAGTCCTAGCCAAATGCTTGGCCCAAATTTAGAAAGCCTAAATACCACAGTACAAAATATTGGAACAGCAGAAAATGATCTCGAAGAGGGTGATCTTGATTTTCAGGATTTGCTGGCTAATATGGAGACAGTAGAAACTCCCGTTTATGCACAAGAATCTTTCACAAAAACAGATTTTGATTTTAATAAAATTAATGCACAAATATCCAATTCAGAAAAAGAAGATGAAGAAATTCCTCTCGAGCAGCTTCTAATGATGACTAATCAAATCATGAATCAGGTAGTTGAACATACAGACTACTCACAAACTGCAAATTTAAATAAAGAAAGCATGATGATTGACAGCGCAGGAATGGCTGCCGTGAACGTACTTGAAATTGACCCGGAATCATATGATATATATGCAGATTTTGAACTATCAATAACGCAAACGCTTATTAATGCAGCAACAGGCGAGATAAATGGAAGCAACACTGCTAGTCAGGCTTCAGTCACATCTCAAGCAATCAATGCTGCAAATCAATTAGAAAATAAAACAGAGACTGAAGCTATTAACTATGATAGCGAACCAACAAAAATTACAGTTGAATCAAAACCAGCAAAAACTCCTGAATTAAATTTAGGACAAAAACTAGACATCATCAGCAAAGAAGCTCCAGCTACTATCAAAATTGATATAAAAGAATTAAATATCAAGCCAGCAAAAGCGTTAGAGATAGCGGTACAGGTCCTAGAAGAAAGCAAAGAGCAGCTTAATGCGGCAAGCGAGAAGTTGTCTGCGGATATAGTCAAACTTGATATCAATAGAGGCGATAGTATCGATAAAATATTAGCAAACTCTGACAAGATAGAACTAATAGATAAAGCAGTCAAAAATCTAGAGCAAAACTTAGATAAGCTAAATAATGACCTGCAAGTCTTCAAAAATCAAAATCAGCAAATCCAATCTGCTAAAGAATTAGAGCCTGAGCAAAAGTTTTTAATCGAAACCAAAATCCAAAATTACGTTGAACAACTCAAAGCTCCTGAGAGACTTACTAACAAAAATAATGCTAGTGAAATCAATGCGAATCTTGATGCAATAGATCTTGATGCTAAATCAATTGTTGTAAAAGACTATAGCCAAAATAATTCATCTGATTCCAATAAACCAAAAGACAGATCGTTAAGTAATATGGAACAAATACTTTTAGATCTTTATGAGGAAGAAGAAGCTATGGATTCAAATCAAGAATTCAAAACTTTCATTGAACAAATTAATCACAAAGATCTGGGCAATCATATTCACAGCAAACTAACAATCATCAAGCAACCTGTTGCAATCGAAAGATTCGCTGAAACAGTCAATGATATCGTTCAAAAGCAAGCACCATCAACCAAGCAAGAATTGAGACTTTCATTGAACCCAGAGCACTTGGGGCAAGTAGAGCTAGATATAGTCAAGAACGGCAACAAAATTGAAATCAATATAGAAGTCACCAATCTAGATGCTTATGAAGAAGTCAAAGAAATGGTAAAAGACATTGAAAGTTCTTTGCGACATAAAGATTTTGAGGCTTCAGTGCGAGTTAGTGTCAATGATACAAACAATACTGAGAATAACCGAGATCATCAAAAACAAGAGTCTGCAACCGAAGAAGAGCAAAAAAGACGCAATCAAAACAATGCTCAGAATTTTTTCAGAAGCAAAAATAGCACGATAGATTTTATTAGTACATTGGAGGAAAGATTATGGATGGAATAGTAGGAACACCGCCGATTTCGACACCGAAAGAGGCACCAACAGGAAGAGTAGATATAGACTACATAAACAAAATGGTTGAAAAAACCAAATCAGCCAACGGTGGTAGCGCCGATGGTTTTGATAGAGATATGTTTCTCAAGATCTTAATGACTCAATTACAGAATCAAAGCCCTTTTGACACAGTTGAAACAGAACAGATTCTTCAACAACAAGCTACTTTAACTCAAGTTGAACAATCTACCAAGCAAACAACATCGATGGAAACACTAAGTAAATCTGTGGCTGACGGTTTGAAAGAAATTTCAGCTTCACTAAACGAAATAAAAGGTCTACTTAAATAAAAGGAAAAACAAATGAACGTATTATCAATGCTCGCTGGTGACATAATTGGAACATTAGGGAATCACTTCGCTTCAAATCTTATGCAGCAAATTTCACCACTGGCAAACTCAGGTTTCATGAACATACTACAGAGTAAAGAAACAAGTTCGCTCAAAATCTCTGACCTCAATCTCTCTAACGATGAGTTGCAAGATGTTCTTGAATTGAGAAAACTCGCTGTTGATAATGGACTTGATAGTATTGAAATAGAAATTCATGGTCAAAGATATGACATGAAAACAGAAGATCTTTCTATCGTGCCTGTTGTAGAGAGACCCGTAGGGCAGTTATAGCAATAGCTATTGCATCAACCGCATCATCTTGAGTGATTGGCTTTTCTAGCTTTAGTATCTGATGAATAATTTTGGATACATCTTGCTTTGGGGACATTCCATGTCCTGTTATATTTTTTTTGACCTCAAGAGGAGTATATTCAAAAATCCTTAAACCGCAGCTTGCCGCAAGCTCAAGGACCACTCCTCTAGCCTCAGCTACAGGAATAATAGTTTTGGGGTTTTTGAAAAAAAATAATTTTTCAACCGCGATAAACTCTGGTTTATGAGTCTCGATAATTGCAAACAAATCTTCTCTAATTTCTTTTAGTCTAAAAGCGTCATGCAAATCTTTACTTGTCTGTATCACGCCACAATTCAGCAAAGAAAAATTGCTATAGCTAGCAGGGCTTACCTCAATAAGCGCGAAACCCATTCTTCCAATGCCAGGATCTATACCTAATACGCGCATGCTCTTGCCTCATTCTAGCATTACACTTATGATAATTCTTAGATGCTTTTTGCGATCAACCAATTCATTTCAATATTTATTCGTAACTCAATCTCAAGATGGTTGTTTGCTATTGTCTTTGGACTACTACTCAATATTGCAATGCCTCAAATAGGCTTTTGGTTTTATGCTTGGTTTGGTTTGATACCACTTTTAATTTTGATCAAAACATCATCACGATATCTAACTGCATGCTTTGAAGGTTTTTTATTTTTGATATCTTTTAATCTCGGCTCTTTTATATGGTTACTTGGTCTT
>JAJTHA010000049.1 GCA_021299565.1 Candidatus Caenarcanales bacterium | reverse complement strand
TCGATTTGAATTTTGCTGCTAAGTCCATGTGTATATAGAACTACAGTTAAATTAAGCTAAGGTTAAGAACCCCCAATAAAGGCAGCAAAAAAACAGAGCCTTGTTATAATTTGATACGAAATTAATTTAATAAAGGAGTTATATGGTAACAGAATTAGAAACTTTAGGATTGGCTTTAGGAGCAGGATTAGCAGCTTTAGGAGTTACTGGACCGGCACTTGGAGCAAGTAATATCGCTGGCAAAATGTTAGAAGGTGCAGCAAGACAGCCTGAGCATACAGAAGCATTAGCAGCAAAAGCAATACTTTTCGTTGCGATCGTTGAGGCATTAGGATTATTTGCCTGGTTGATTGGTATCATTTTCTGCGTTAAAGTAGGATTCTAGATTAGGAGATAGGTACTAAAACTTGTTTAACGTCAATTTTACATTAGTTATATTTGCAGCGAGCTTCATCATTTACGCTTATTTGATGAAGCTTGTCTTCTTTGACAAACTTTTAAATTTGGTGAATACAAGAGATCAGCACATAGACAAGTTGTTAATCGAATCTAGAAACATACAAGGACAGATAGAAGAACAAATTAAAAACTCAAGCTCTAGTTCTATTATGGTTAAAGCTAAACAAGAAGCTCAACAAATCATAAACGATAAAGTGCAAACAGCAAGTAAACAAAAAGATGGTCTTGTCTCTGGCTCAAGTGGCACTATTAAAAATAGTCTTGTTGAAAGCTTACAAGCCATAGACAAAGAACAAAGACAAGTTCTTAGTGAGATGCAATCGATAGTATCTGAGTTGACCGAAACCATAGTTGGCAAGATCAATGCAGATATCTCAAATAAAAAGGTGTTAAATGTTTAATCAGGAAACTATCAAACTTATACTTGAAAGCAATTTATTGAATTTTGCAATTGCAATAGGTTTGATTGTATATTTGGTTGGCAAAATGCTACCTGCAGCGAGTGACAAAAGAAAACTTGAATTAGAAGATGGACTAAAAAAAGCTTCTGAAGCAAAGATTAGAGCTGAAGAAGAATTAGAAA
Source organism: Candidatus Caenarcanales bacterium (assembly GCA_021299565.1). Taxonomy (GTDB): domain Bacteria; phylum Cyanobacteriota; class Vampirovibrionia; order LMEP-6097; family LMEP-6097; genus JAJTHA01. The sequence goes on along the minus strand of JAJTHA010000049.1, from coordinate 1,934 downwards.
AATTAAACAAAGAAATAGAAAGAAGCAAAGCTGAAGCTCAGCTTATGGTATCCAACGCCAAATCAAGTGCTGAAGCTCTTTATAAAGATATCGTAGAATCAGCTCACAAAGAGATATCTAGACTGGAAGCTAATGCTCAAAGAGAAATCGAGAACTCAAGACACCAAGCTATCAGCAATCTAAAAAAACAAATAGTCGGTCAAGTGATGATTGAAGTAGAAAAACAACTCAAATTAAATCAAACAGAACTTTCAAATAAAATCACAGAAAAAATCAACTCAGATTTAGAGGCATTAGCTAAAAACTAAAATTTCTACAATGGCAAAAAATACAAAATCAACATTAATCGCACAAAAATACGCAGAGGCTCTTTTGCAAGTAGAAAGCAATGAGCAAGTGATTGATGATCTAGATCTTATCAGTGAAGCAATTAAAGATTCAAAGGACCTACAAGAATTATTAAATAACCCTGCGATACAAAAAAATCAAAAGAAAACTATTTTAGAACAAATTTTCAATAAACAAAAATCTTCAGTGATCAACACAATAGGGTTATTAATAGATAAAAGAAGAAGTAATTTAATCTCTCTTGTTGCTTGAGAATACAAAAGATTGTTTTTCAAAAAATCCGGCATTGAAATAGCGCAAGTTGGCTCAGTAACAAAGCTTAGCGAGACAGAACTAAACAATATCAAAGAAAAATTAGAAAAATTATTTAATAAGACAATCAATATCGAGAATCAAGAAAACCCCGATTTGATAGCAGGACTTAAAATACAAGTTGCCGGCAAAGTAATTGATTCTAGTTTAAAAAATAAATTAAAAAACCTTAGACAAGTATTGGAGCAGTAATAATGCCCAATGCTTCTCCTGAGACAATTTTTATTGCTGCAGATCATGCTGGCTTTATACTAAAAAATCAATTGATAGATTTTCTTAAAGCCAAATCTTTTATCGTAAATGATCTTGGTACTAACAGCAAAGACTCTGTGGATTATCCACTTTATGCGCATATGCTTTCTAAAGAGATTCTAGAAAACAAAGCTAGAGGTATTTTGATTTGTGGTTCTGGGATTGGCATGGACATTAGCGCCAATAGACACCGAGGGATACGTGCCGCGCTTTGTCACAATAGCGAAATTGCACAATTATCACGCAAGCATAACAATTCTAATGTATTAGTACTCGGAGCTAGATTTTGCGATGAAGCCCTTGCTAAAGAAATTCTTGAATCTTGGTTAAATACTGAGTTTGAGGGCGGTCGTCATGAAAGACGAGTTGAGTTAATCGAGAAGAATTAAGAGATTTGGATTTGAATCAATACGTCATCCTGAGGAGCGCAGGATTAACGAAACACTATGTCATCCTGAGCGCAGCGAAGGATCTCAATACAGTAAAACTTGCTAATGAGATTCTTCGCCTTCGGCTCAGAATGACAGAAAGTATTACCGAACGAGATTGCCGCGCCGCTTCGCGGCTCGCAATGACATCAAGAACTAATGTCATGATATTATAAGTTTTACTAGTGAGAAACATACTCTCAGTTCTAGTCGAAAATGAAGCCGGAGTGCTCGCAAGAATCTCTGGAATGTTTTCTAGGCGCGGTTATAACATTGACAGCATAACAGTTGGACCTTCAGAGATCCCTGGTTTAAGCAGAATGATTATAGTTACAGCACTTGAAGACGTTGAGCAAATCCAAAAACAACTACACAAGCTCATTAACACCATTAAAGTTACAAATTTATCTGAGCTAGATTTTGTAGACAGAGAACTTGCTCTATTGAAAGTTGCAAGCAAAGCTCATAGACCGGAAGTAATAGAAATAGCTAATTTGTTTAGATGCAGAATTATAGATGTCGCTGATGACACTCTGATTATAGAAGCTATTGGTGACAATGAAAAGATCAACGCCATTATTCAAATTTTAAAAC